>DALZRX010000799.1:0-1506 GCA_032015805.1 Achromobacter sp. | reverse complement strand
CCCCACGGCCAGGATCGCCGACCCCGCGCGACGCCAGTTCAGCCGGCCGGCGACCTGCTCGGGCGCAGGCACGTGCGCGTGTCCGCAACCGCAGTCGAGGTCATGGGTGTGGTCGTGGTCGTGGTCGTGGTCGTGGCCATGGTCGTGGCCGTGGCCGTGGCCGTCGCCGTGGACGGGATGGTCATGACGATGCACGTGAGCATGCGAATGTGCGTATGCGTGGGAATGTGCATGTGCATGTGCATGTGCATGTGCGTTGGAATGCTCGTGCGCATGTTCACGCACACGCCTTCCCGCCCGCCGCAGCAACGGCCTCACCGCCTTGATCCACACCAGCCACATGCCCAACAACGTCACCAGCCCGTACGAGGCCAGTTCCAGCCAGCGCGTGGCCTCGTTCATCGTGGCCGCGGTGGCGTTGAACACCATGGCCAGCACCGCCACCATCACGATCGCCACCAGCGCCTGGATCAGCGACGACGCCAAAGCCAGCATCGCCCCGTTGCGCGCCGTCTGGCGGTTGGCCAGCACGTACGAGGAAATCACCGCCTTGCCGTGGCCCGGCCCCAGCGCGTGAAAGACGCCATAGGCAAAGGACAGGCCCATCAAGGTCCAGGCCGCCCCGCCGTCTGCCTGCCAGGCGCGTACCGCGCCCGTCAACTGGCGGTAGAAATGCGATTGCCAGACCGAAACGCTGCCGAAGAAACTGGACAGCCAGCCGGGACCGGCCAGGCCGGCGCCGCTTTCCGGCACGCCAAACGGATGCGCGCCCTGCGCGGCGGCAGCCGACAGCCCGCCGATCATCAACAGGACGACGGCCAGCGCGCGCCCCCACCCGCCTAGGGGCATCGCACCTCGATGCGATGCGTCAGCCCCTTGGTGATGGCGAACAGTTCGTCCGGCAAGGCGTCCGGGTCGGCCGGGATCGCGGCCAGTTGCTGCATGGTTTTCCAATCCAGTTCCTTGGGCTTGCGATAGTCGGCCGTGCAGGCCGCGCCCTGCGGACCGCCGAGCGACACCGCGCCCTTCTCTTCAAATGCGTAGGCCACGAAATAGGTGGGGTCGTAGATGTCCACTTGCGCGCCGCCGGCGCCCGGCGCGACGGGCTGCGCAAGCGGAAGCGTAAAGGAAAGCGTCAGGCGCGTGGTCTTGGGATTCCAGTCCACGCGGGCATCGCGCGGCGCGGCAAAAGCCACGCTTTTGCCGTCCACCGTCACCCGCGTGAAGTAGTGTGAGATCGGCTCGCCCAGCGCTTTCATCCAGTCTTGCGCCATGCCCTTCAGCGTGTCGGCCGGAAGGGCTCCGTCCTTGCCCTTCTTCAGCCCTTGCGTGGCGTAGGCGCCGAACATCTCGTCGAACAGCCACACCTGCCGCACGGCGGTGATGCGCTGCTCGGCATCAATATCGAGCTGCGCGCGGGCGTCGATCCACATGTGCGGATGCGCGCTGGCAGCGCCCGCCGCCAGCAGCGCCGCCGCGGCGCTCAGGGTTGCAAGGCCGCGGCAA
>DALZRX010000798.1:0-1516 GCA_032015805.1 Achromobacter sp. | reverse complement strand
TGTCGAACTGGGCGCGCGCCTTCAGGACGTGGTGGCGGCCATGCCCGCGCGCGACCAGCGCCGGATCGCGTTTTCCAACCACACGGCTTCGCGCGACGGCCCCACGGTATCGGGCGATGCGCAGGCGCTCGGCGCCGCCTTCCGGTCGATGATCGATTATCTGCTGCGCTGCCGCAATGCGGACGACGCCCGCGTCACGGTGGACCTGGACGCCGGCCCTGACGGCTGCACGATCCGCTTCGGCATGAGCGATGAACAGGTGTGGGAAATGGACCCGCCGGCCCACGCAGTGCCCGACGACGCCTTGCTCAATGCCGAACGCGCCGCGCACGACGGCGCCAGCATCGCCATCACGCAGATCCAGGAAACGATGATCGACCACGGCGGCGCGCTCGTCACCGACCCGCCGCTGTCGGATGCGGAGCAGGCGCCGCCGCAGGCCTACGAGTCCGTTACGCCGCCTTGGCGCGCGTTCACATTGGTCCTGCCGCTGCGGACCGGGTAGGCATCCGGATCATGGGATAGCCATCATGGAACAAGACGACGCCAGACCCAATTTCGTCCTGCTGGCCAGCATGAACGACGAGCACGAGGACGACTGGGCCAACAATCTCGCCCAGTTGCACCGTCACGTGCAGCAGTACCCCGCAATCGCCCCGTTCGTGGGCGCGGAGCTGCGCCGGCGCACGTCGCTGGAAAGCGCGAAGACTCAGATCGAATCCTGGGACCTGTCCACGCCCCGCATCGAGCCCCGGCTCATCATCATCGACGCCCGGCTCGGGTCCACCGCCAGCAAGCGGGGCAAGCCGGGCGCGGCCGCCGTGGAGCTGCTGGAATGGATCACCAGGAGATCCCCTGTGCCGTTGCTGGTGCTGGCGGTCGATCCGCCCGAGCTCGTGCAGCGCTATGTGCTGGAACGTCCCGAGGTCTTCATGTGGACCAACGACGCAAAGACCGCCATCAACAGCGGCGCCGAGGTCGCCACCGTGCTCACGTGCCTGACGCCCCTGGCGCCCAAGCGCCGGCGGCGGCTCATCATCCGCGTGGGCGAGCACTCCATCACCTATCGCATCCAGATGGGGCGGCATGAATACTCCTCGCAGGACATGCCGTACAAGGAGCGCGACCGCATCTCGGCCCTGGTGGGGCGCATCGAGACCTTCAGCCCCTACCTGGGCGAGACGAAGGCGCCCCAATGGCTCAAGGACCTGAGCGGCGTGGGTGAAGACGTCTTCAGCGCCATGGTCACCCACAGCCTGGGCGCGCCGGTGGCCAAGCTGATCCAGCGGGCCCGCGACGAGGAGGTGTCACCGGGCGCCGGCGCCTTCGCGGGACTGGACCTGCGCTTCGAATTCAACCTGGCCAGCCAGGAAGTCTCGCGCCTGTTCAACCTGCCCTTCGAGATGGGCCGCGAGTTCGGCGCCGATAGCGGCCGCTACCTGTGCCTGGAATTGCCGATGGCGCGGCGACTGCACCTGGACGGCACGGCGCCCGCGCCGCGCTGGGAGCCGGACGC
>DALZRX010000797.1:0-1518 GCA_032015805.1 Achromobacter sp. | reverse complement strand
GCCTTGCCGGCGCGCGATCCGATCGCGCTGACGTTCCAGTCGGCGCCGGGCCTGACCGACACCGGCATGATCTGGCGCGTGGGCGACAGCGCCGCGCCGCGTTCCTACGCCACGTATCGCTGGGCTGCGTCACCCGCTGATCTCGTCCGGCAGCGCGTTACCGATCGCCTGTCGCGCCAGGGGGCGGTGCTGGGCGAACGTGTCACGTTGCAGACGCCGCAGTTGCAGGTCTCGCTGGTGCAATTCGAGCAGGTCTTTTCCGAGGATGGGCAGTCCAGCCAGGGGCGCGTCCTGCTGCAGGCGGTGCTGCTCAACGGGCGCGCCGTCGTGGACCAGAAACGCATCCTGGTGGCGGCGCCCGCGCCCACGCCGGACGCGGAGGGCGGCGTCGCGGCGCTGCGCGAGGCGACCGACCAGGCCAGCGACCAGCTTGCGCAATGGCTTGCGTCCACATTGAATTCCCCGGGGCCCGCCAGCCGCAAAAGATAAGCCCGCGCTCGCATTGCGCCCTGCATTCCTTGCCGCGAGCTGGGCGGTTAACATCGTTCCTTTTTCCGCACGCTGAGTCACGCCATGTCCGCACGCACTGAAACCCACGCTTTTGTCGGCGCCGCCGGCCGTATCGATTGCGCCATCGACTGGCCCGCCGACGCGCCGCGCGGCTGGGCGCTGGTGCTGCATCCGCATCCGCTGCAAGGCGGCGCGCGCGAGAACAAGGTGGTCACCACCTTGTCGCGTGCCTGCGTGCAGCATGGCCTGGTGGCGGTGCGCCCCAACTTCCGGGGTGTCGGGCAGTCGGAGGGCGCGTTCGACAAATCCGCCGGCGAAACGCAGGACATGCTGGCCGTGGTGGCGCAGATGCGTGAGCTGCACCCTGAACTGGCGCAGGCGCCGTGGGTGCTGGCGGGTTTTTCCTTCGGCACGGCCGTCGCCGCGCAAACCTATGCCGCGCTGGCTGAAGCGGGCGATGCCGTCCTGCCGTCGGCGCTGATGCTGATGGGGCCGGCCGTGAACCGCTTCCAGTCGCACGAAGTGCAGGTGCCGGACGACACGCTGATGGTCCACGGCGAAGAAGACGAGGTGGTGCCGCTGTCGGAAGCCATGGACTGGGCGCGGCCGCGCTCGATCCCGGTGGTGGTGGTGCCTGGCGCCTCGCATTTTTTCCACGGCAAGCTGCTCGTGCTGCGTCAGCTGGTGCAGGCCCGTTTGAAGGTTGCCCTGGACTGAGGCGGCCTCGCACGACACCGAAGGTTGCATCAGGTTGCATGTTTTAGACGCGCGGGGAACCCTGCGCGGCCGGGATGGGTCTGATCGACTGCCTATAATTGTCAGCCACTTGCCCCGCGCCGGCGGGCGTCATTCCTGGACCCACGTTGCCGATGAAGAAATTGCCTCACTCCGCTCAATCCCCCGTTGTCTTTACCCGCCGCCTCATTTCAGGCGCGGTGCTGTCAGCGATGTTGGCTGCCTCCCTGCCAGCTTGGGCGCAGCAGGCGCCAGCCGCACCCGCCGCCGCGC
>DALZRX010000796.1:0-1524 GCA_032015805.1 Achromobacter sp. | reverse complement strand
CGCGTTTCAGCGGACGATCTGGCCGGCGCTCGCGGCGCTGACCGGCGACGTGGGTGCGCGCGGCGTGGTGTCCCGGTACGGGGCTGCGGAACTCGCCGTGGACGACGCGGCCGTGCGCGCCGATGTGGATACGCCAGACGACCTGGCCGCCGCAGGAAGCGGCGGCCAATCAGCCAGCCGCTAGGCGGACGTGGCGTTGCCGAGGGGCCGGCCGATCACTGCCGATCCCGTTGGCACCGCCTGCCGCGGCAGGGCGAAACGGAAGCTCGTCACGTCATCGCGCGACGCCGCGTTGATGCAGCCGCCGTGCGATTGCACGATCTGCTGTGCGATGAACAGGCCGAGGCCCAGTCCATGATGGCCGCCCGGCCGGCGCGCGCCGCTGCGGAACGGGTTGAACAGGTGAGGAAGCAGCTCCGGCGGAATCGTGCCGCCATTGATGACGGTGACGACCACCTCGTCGTCCGCCTCGCCATTGACCTCGACCCGCACCGGGGCGTTCTTGCTGCCATGATGCAAGGCGTTGCCCACCAGGTTGGCGATCACCTGCGAGATCCGCGGACCATCCCAGCAGCCCGCCGCATCTCCGCGGCAGTGCGACTCGACCTGGCGCTCGGGAAAACCGGTCCGCACCTCGTCCAGCGTGCGCTCAACCAGCGCGCCCATGCTGAGCGCCGTTGGCGCCAGCGTGAGCCCGCCCGCCTGGCGGATGCGCGTCACGTCCAGCAGGTCTTCGATCAGGCACGACATGCGTTCACTGCTTTGCAGCATGCGCCGCGCCACGCCGGCCACGCGTTCGTCGCCGCCCTGGCGCTGCAGCACCGTGGCGCCCATGATGATGGCCTGCAACGGCGTGCGCAGGTCGTGGCTCAGCACCGCCATGAACATCTCGTTCACCCGCAGCGCTTCGGTGCGCTCTTCCAGTTGCTGCGCCAGCGCACGCTTGCGCTCGTGCAGTTCGAAGAACACGTTGGCCTTGGTACGCAGCATGTAGGGATCGACGGGCTTGTACAGGAAGTCGACCGCCCCGCTCTCGTAGCCTCGAAACTGCCAGTTCTGCTCGCGCGAGCCGGCCGTGATGAAGATCAGCGGGATGTGGCGCGTGCGCTCGCTGCCGCGAATCAGTTCGGCCAGTTCAAAGCCGTTCATGTCGGGCATCTGCACGTCCAGCAGGGCCAGCGCGACGTCGCCGTGGCGCAGCAGCAGCTCCAGCGCCTGCGGCCCGGATTGGGCCTTCAGTACTTCGACACGGTCGCTTGCCAGCAGCGCCTCGAGCGCAATCAGGTTCTCCGGAACGTCGTCGACCAGCAGGCACTTGATGCGGTCGTCGGGGGATTGGGCTGATGTCGGGTTCATGGTGTCAATGCGTTTGGGTTTCAGGGCAGCCGCCTTGTGGGCAGCCGCGAGAACACGGAGGCAATTTCGTTGGGCGCGAGGATTTGCGCCGTCGGAACCAGCGCCAGGGCGGCGTCGGGCATCTCGCGCATGGCGGCCGACGCCGGCGCCTGCACCAGCGCGCGGCCG
>DALZRX010000795.1:0-1524 GCA_032015805.1 Achromobacter sp. | reverse complement strand
CCCGACGGTGGGCCGCTACGACGGCGCGGGCATCACGCCGATCTCGCACACCCGCGACACGCCGGGTCCCATCGCCAACGGCATGGCGGACATCGTGCTGCTGGACGCGGTGCTCACCGGCCAGACGCAACCGCTGGCGCCCCTGCTGCCCCCGAACATCCGCCTTGGCCTTGCCCACTACTTCTGGGCCGATCTGGACCCCGAGGTCCAGGCCGTGGCGCGGGACGCTTTGAACCGGCTGCGTGCGGCCGGCGTGACGCTGGTGGAAATGGACATGCCCGACCTGCCCGCCGCCAACGCGGCCGTGGGCATGCCGCTATGCCTGTATGAACAAAAGCCCGATCTGATCGCCTATCTGGCGCGCTATCACGTGGGCGTGAGCTTTGAAGAAGTGGTCGCGCAGATTTCCAGCCCGGACGTAAAGGGGATCTTCGACAACCTGATCGTGCCGGCCGTGCTGCCCACGCCTGACGGCCAGCTCCTGGCGCTGCAACCGCTGTACGAAAGCGCCATCGCGGGCGGCCGCCGCGAACTCATCGACGTCTACCGCCGCGCGTTTAACGAACATGCGCTGGACGGCCTGCTGTTCCCGACCGTGCCGGTCCCGCCGCCCGCCGCGACACCGGAGGCCAGCAGTTTTGAGACCTTCGCCCGCCTGGCGCGCAACGTGGATCCCGGCAGCAACGCGGGCCTGCCAGGCCTGAGCGTGCCTGCCGGCTTGTCGCGGCAGGGCCTGCCGGTGGGATTGGAAATCGACGGCCTGCCGGGCGAAGACCGCAAGGTGCTCGCCATCGGCGTGGCCGTCGAGAAGATACTGGGGCGCATCGCGGCGCCCCCCGTCGCCTGACGGTCAGCCCAGGTTGGGCGCCAGCGTGCGCTTCAGGTCTTCGATGCTGCGGCCGCTGCGGCGGGCGTAGTCCTCGAGCTGGTCCTGGCCGATGACGCCCACGTTGAAGTACTGCGACTGCGGGTGGCTGAAGTAAAAGCCCGACACGCTGGAGGCCGGGTACATGGCATAGCTGTCCGTCAGCATCATGCCGATGTCCTCGCCGTCCAGCACGCGGAACATGTCGGTCTTCACGACGTGTTCCGGGCAGGCCGGGTAGCCGGGCGCGGGCCGGATGCCCACATACTTCTCGGCGATCATGTCCTCGTTGGACAGGGCCTCGTCGGGCGCATAGCCCCACAGGTCCTGGCGCACGCGGGCATGCAGGCATTCCGCAAAGGCTTCGGCCAGGCGGTCGGCCAGCGACTTGAGCATGATGCTGGAATAGTCATCCAGCGCCTTCTCGAATTCCGCTTCCTTCTTCTCGATGCCGAGCCCCGCCGTGACGGCGAACATGCCGATGTAATCGAGCTTGCCGCTGGACTTGGGCGCGATGTAATCGGACAGCGACTTGTTGCTGACGCCTTCGCGCTTGGCGCCCTGCTGGCGCAGGTTGCGGTACGTGAACAGCACCTCGCTGCGGGTCTCGTCCTTGTAGACCTCGATGTCCTCGTCGTTGACGCTGTTGGCCGGATAGA
>DALZRX010000794.1:0-1525 GCA_032015805.1 Achromobacter sp. | reverse complement strand
GCCCTCGCGGCGCGATGCCGTGCTGGCGGCCGGCAATTCCGCTGGCGCGCGCGTGACGCGCGTGGGCCAGATCCTGCCGCAGCCGGGCGTGTCCGTCCTGGATGCACAGGGCCAGCCGCTGGCGGAACTGCCCTCGGGCTTCGACCACTTTCCCGCGGCCTGAGCCGCGGCCTCCTGTCGTTTGCAGATTCAACCCCCATGCCTTCCACCGACAAGCACTCCACTTCCATGCGCGATCGCTCCCGGGCCGCGTACCCGGCGCTGTCCTGGGTCTGCCGCGATCCCGGCCGTCTGATCGCGTTCGGCTTTGGCAGCGGACTCATTCGCCCGGCTTCGGGAACGTGGGGCACGCTGCTTGCTTGGGCGATCTGGGTGGCGGCGGCGCCTGCGGCGTCGGACCTGGCCATCGGCGTGTTCCTGGCGCTGGCATTCCTGTACGGATGCTGGGCCTGCCACCGCGTCGGCCGAGAACTCCAGCAGCCGGATCATGTCGGAATGGTCTGGGACGAAATGGTGGCGTTCTGGCTGGTGCTGTGGCTCACGCCGGCCGGCTGGGTCGCGCAGGCGCTGGCGTTCGTGCTGTTCCGCACGTTCGACATCGTCAAGCCGCCACCCATCAAGTTCTTCGACGCCCATATCAAGGGCGGCTTCGGAGTCATGTGGGACGATATCGTGGCTGCCGGCTACGCCTTGCTGGTGATGGCGCTGGTGGCCCGCACAGGAGTCTTGGGATGAACGATCAGCATGAAGGCGCGCGGACCAACATGACGGCTGCGCAGTTGTCGGAAGCGACCATCCTCGGCCTGTCCGAGCGGTTGGGTGAGGTCCTGCGGCACCAGGGGTGGATGCTGGGCACCGCCGAATCCTGCACGGGTGGCCTCTTGGCTGGCGCCGTCACCGCGGTGGCCGGTTCCAGCGAATGGTTCGAGCGCGGCTTCGTGACCTACAGCAACGACGCAAAAGTTACCGAGCTCGAGGTCTCGCCTGAAACGCTGCATCACTTCGGCGCCGTCAGCGAACCCGTGGCGCTCGAAATGGCGAACGGGGTGCTGCTTGCCGTGCCCAACGCGCACGTGGCCATGTCGACGACCGGTATCGCCGGTCCCGGCGGCGCGACGCCGGGCAAGCCCGTGGGCATGGTGTGCTTCGGCTTCGCGATGCGCGTGGGCGACGGCATCAGCAGCCGCGCCGTGACGCATGTGTTCAATGGCGACCGGGGGCAGGTACGCCAGGCATCGGTGGAGTTTGCGCTACGAGCCGTGCTGGAATTCGCCGGCGTGCCGATCAACCGGCGCTAAACGAAGGGCGCTAAACGAAGGGCGCTGATCAACCGGCGCTGATCGACGGCGCCGAAACAAAAAAAAGCCGCTGCACCGGGCATTCGCCCACGGTGCAGCGGCTTTCGCGCCTGTTGGCGGGTCAGCGCACCGCGTTGATCGCGTCGCGCAGGCCCTTGGCCGCTTCGGCTGCCGCCTGGCGCCAGTCATCGCCGCCGCTGGCGTAGATGATGGCGCGCGACGAGTTG
>DALZRX010000793.1:0-1530 GCA_032015805.1 Achromobacter sp. | reverse complement strand
GCGGCGACGCTGCGCGTGACGCTGGGTGCCGACATCTCCAGCCGCCGGGCCGCGGCGGCAAAGCTGCCCGCGTCGGCCACGGCCAGGAACACCGTCATTTCATGGAATTGGTTCACAGCGGGGTCGGCTCCGGGGTCTGAAAACGCGTAGCCGCCAACGCAGCGACGCTGTCATTGACGCATTGCACCAGGATTTCGTCCAGCGCGGCGCAGACCGGATCGGGCTGCGCCTGCGCGCGGTACAGCGACAGCGCGATGACCGGCAATTCCGGCAGGCCATGTTCGGCAGGCTTCATGGCGCGGACCGTGGCCGGCAGGCCCAGCGGCGTGCGCACCCCCAAGCCCAGGCCGGCCGATACGGCGGCCCACAGGCCCGCCAGGCTCGGGCTCGTGAAGGCGGCAAGCCACGGGATGCCGGCACGGTCCAAGGCATCGGTGGCGCATCCGCGAAACAGACACGGCGATTCAAACGCCACCAGCGGCAGCGCGCCGTCCGCATCGGGTACGGACGCAGGATGCGCGGGCCCGATCCAGCACATCGGCAATTCGGCCAACCGCTGCGCGTGCGGCACGCGCGCGTCGTGGTCCCAGGCCAGCGCCAGGTCGAGCTGACCCAGCGCGATGCGTTCCAGAAGATCGGTGTTGCGCGCAACGCGCGCTTCGATCCTGACCTTGGGATGCGCGCGCGCGAAACGGCCCAGCACGCGGGGCAGCAGCATCTCGCCAAAGTCCTCTTGCAGGCCCAGTCGCACGTGGCCCTGCAACTGGACGCCGCGCACCGCGCGGGCCGCCTGATCGTTCAGGTCGAGCAGCCTTCGGGCGTAGGCCAGCATGGTCTCCCCGGCGTCGGTAAGCGCCAGTCCTCGCCCATCCTTGCGCAGCAGCGGCACGCCCGCCTGCTCTTCCAGCTTCTTCAATTGCGCGCTGACCGCCGACGTGGACCGGCCCAGGCGGTCTGCCGCGCGCCCGAAGCTGCCCAGGTCAACGCCAGCGACAAAGCTGCGCAGCACCTCGAGGTCGAACGTGACAGGTCTCATTAAATAGTCCCGATTTTTAAAACCATGCATCCAAAACTTCCTGATTTTCAGAACGATGGTAGGCGCGCACACTGGCGCCGTCAACGTTCTTGCAGGTGCCCGCCATGTCCGATTCTGTCTCCTATGCCCGACCATTCCACCGCTGGAGGGTGCTGACGGTGGGTGTCGCCGCCAACGCGGCGTTCTCCGCCGTCGCGGCCGGCCTGCCCACCACCGCTGTCTTCATGCGCGCGGGCTACCGCCTCGATAACGACCAGTTGGCCCTCGCGCTTGGCCTGTTGGGCCTGGGTGTGGCGCTCTTCGAGCTGCCGTGGGGGCTTCTGACCGACCGCTGGGGCGACCGCCCCGTGCTCTTGGCCGGGCTGGGTTCGACCGCCGCGGCGCTGGCCTGGATGAGCGGCTGGGCAGTGCCCGCTGACGGCGCCGTCCCCAGCCTTTGGCTGCTGGCGGTGGGGCTGGTGCTGGTCGGCATGCTGGGCGGCAGCGTCAACGGC
>DALZRX010000792.1:0-1535 GCA_032015805.1 Achromobacter sp. | reverse complement strand
CGTCGGCCAGGATGCTGGCGGCGGCGCGGTCGATGGATTCGTCCTCGGCGGCCTCGAAGGCCAGCAGCTTGGACAGGGCGGATTTGAATCCGGGATCGCGGGAGTCGAGACGATTGATCAGGGCCATGGCGTCATGGAGCAAAGCAGGTAACGGCCGCCGCGCCGGGCGCGGCGGGCGGGAATCAGACGTTGCGGGAGGCGGCTCTTGCGAAGGCGTCCAGCAGCGGTTGCAGGCGGTCGCCGCGGGTTTTCAGGGCGGCCTGGTTGACGATCAGGCGCGACGAGATCGGCATGACGTCTTCCACGGCGACCAGGTCGTTGGCGCGCAGCGTGCCGCCGGTGGACACCAGGTCGACGATGCAGTCTGCCAGGCCGACCAGCGGCGCCAGCTCCATCGAACCATACAGCTTGATGATGTCGACGTACACACCCTTGGTCGCGAAGTGTTCACGGGCTGAGTGCACGTACTTGGTGGCCACGCGCAGGCGCGCGCCCTGATGCACGGCGGCTTCGTAGTCGAAGCCGTTGCGCACGGCCACGGCAAGGCGGCATTTGGCGATGTTGAGATCGATGGGCTGGTACAGGCCGCCGGGCTGTTCCTTGGCGTGCTCGATGAGCACGTCCTTGCCCGCGATGCCCAGATCGGCCGCGCCGTACTGCACGTACGTCGGCACGTCGGAAGCGCGCACGATGATCAGGCGCAGGCCAGGGTCGCTGGTGGGAAGGATCAGCTTGCGCGAGCTTTCCGGGTTTTCGGCGACTTCGATGCCGGCTTCCGCCAGCAGCGGCATGGTTTCTTCGAAGATGCGGCCCTTGGACAGCGCCAGGGTCAGGGGGGTGACGGAGGCATTGCTCATTGAGCCTGTTCCTTGCCGGTAACTCGTTGGATGTCCGCGCCCAGGGCGCGCAGTTTCACTTCCATCTGGTCGTAGCCGCGATCCAGGTGGTAGATGCGGTCGACCAGCGTGTCGCCGTCGGCCGCCAGGCCGGCGATGACCAGGCTGGCCGAGGCGCGCAGGTCGGTGGCCATGACGCTGGCGCCCGACAGCCGGGGCACGCCGCGCACGATGGCGGTGTGGCCGTCGATGTCGATCTGGGCGCCCATGCGGCGAAGTTCCTGCACGTGCATGTAGCGGTTCTCGAAGATGGTCTCGACGATGACCGACGTGCCGTCGGCCACGGCGTTCAGCGCCATCAACTGGGCCTGCATGTCGGTGGCGAAGCCCGGGTATTCATGCGTGCGAAAGCCCACGGCCTTGGGACGCTTGTCCATGGCGCCGCGGATCCAGTCGGGGCCGGTCTCGATGGTCAGGCCCGCTTCGGTCAGCTTGTCCAGCGTGGCGCCCAGGATGTCGGCATCCGCGTTCTTGAGCAGGATGTCGCCGCCGGCGGCGCCCACGGCGCACAGGAAGGTGCCGGCTTCGATGCGGTCGGAAATGACGCGGTGCTCGGCGCCGTGCAGGCGCTCGACGCCGTCGATGACGATGCGGTCGGTGCCGTGGCCCTGGATGCGGGCGCCCATCTTGATGAGCAGT
>DALZRX010000791.1:0-1539 GCA_032015805.1 Achromobacter sp. | reverse complement strand
CGGCGACGGCGAGGGCGCCGGCTTCGGCCTGCGCGGCGCTCTGCACTGCATCATTGATGGCGCCGCCGGCAGCGCCTTCCGCCGTGCTGGCGGGATCGCTGGCCTTTCCGTCCTTGGACGGCGTCTTGCTGTTGCCGTTTGCGGGGCGGGCGTCGGCGGCCTGGTTGGGCCGCTGCTGCGCCGGACGCTGCTGAGCCAGCACGTCCGAGAAGGAGGGTCCTTTGTCTTTCTTGTTCGCGGCAGCCGGTTTGGCGCCAAGCACGTCGTTCATCGACGTCGGGGCGGCCGGTGCGAGCGAAGGCAAGGGCAGGGGAGCGGTCATCTTGGGCTTCCTGTGTGGAACTGCTTAATGCATGCCGCTGGCCTGGCGCTGGACCAGGCGGGCGGAGAATTCGTCGTTGGCGCGCTGTTCGCGGCGCGATTCCACGAGGGCCTGGGCGCGCTGCTCGCGCTGCGCCAGGGCATCGTAGGAGTTGAGCTTGCGTTTTTCCTGCTGCCAGTACATCTGCCCTTTGGACAGGTTGTCCTCGGCTTGGCGCAGCACGCCTTGCTGCTGGCCGATCGCGTCGTCCAGCGTGCCGATGAAGCGCTGATAGTTGTGACAGTCGCTGGCGGCCATGCCGCTCGTCATCGCCGTCTGAAGGCGCTCGAGGTAGTCCTGGCGGTAGTCGTGCAGCATGGAAAGCTGGCGTTGCGCATTGCTGCGTTCGGCGGTCAGCCGGCCCAGAAGGCGCGCGGCTTCATCCGTGCTCTCCTTGGCCAGGTTGATCAGCATGTCCAGAGGCAGTTGGCTAGGCATAGGTGTCCCGTGAATCGAAACTGGCTCGCAATTGGTTGACGGCGTCTTCGTAACCGACGTTCTCGCCGATGTCCTGCTGCAGGAACGCTTCCAGGCGCGGGTAGCGCGCGATGGCGTCGTCGAGCTGCGGGTCGTTGCCGGCGGCGTAGGCGCCGACGGCGATCAGGTCGCGATTGCGCTGGTAGCGCGACAGGCTTTGCTTGAAGCGGCGCACGATCGAGAACTGCTGCGGGGTGATGAGCGAGGTCATCGCCCGCGAAATCGACGCTTCGATGTCGATGGCGGGGTAATGGCCCGATTCGGCCAGGTGCCGCGACAGCACGACGTGACCGTCCAAAATGGCGCGCGCCGAGTCGGCGATCGGATCCTGTTGGTCGTCACCCTCGGCCAGCACGGTATAGAACGCCGTGATGGAACCGGCCTTGCCGGACGGACCGGGCGCGCCCATGCCCGCGCGTTCCACCAGCATGGGCAGCTTGGCGAACACCGACGGCGGATAGCCCTTGGTGGCTGGCGGTTCACCGATGGCAAGCGCGATTTCACGTTGCGCCATGGCATAGCGGGTCAGCGAGTCCATGATCAGCAGCACATCCTGACCCTGGTCGCGGAAATGCTCGGCCAGGCGGGTCGCGTACGCCGCGCCTTGCAGGCGCAGCAGCGCCGACACGTCGGCGGGCGCGGCCACCACGACCGAGCGCGCGAGGCCTTCGGGGCCCAGGTTGTGCTCGATGAATTCCTTG
>DALZRX010000790.1:0-1550 GCA_032015805.1 Achromobacter sp. | reverse complement strand
GCAAGGACCGCAGACCGAACCCGGCGTGGTGACCCTGCGCACCCGCGTCGCGCGCCAGGTCATGCTGGCGCATCGGCAGCACCGGCTGGCGCTGGTGCTGTCCATCATCGACAACGGTCCGGGCGTGCCGGACCACATCCGCGACCGCATCTTCCACCCGCTGGTCACGGCCAGGGCTGGCGGCACCGGCCTGGGCTTGAGCCTGGCGCAGGACTTCGTGCAACAGCACGGCGGCATCATCGAATTTGAATCCCGACCGGGGCGCACCGAATTTCGCCTGGTCCTCCCGATGGAGCCCGCAAACTGATGAAACCCGTATGGATCGTCGATGACGACCAGGCAATCCGCTGGGTCCTCGAAAAGGCCCTGGCCCGCGCTGGCGTCCCCACCCGCAGTTTTTCCCAATCAGCCGACGTGCTCGAGGCGCTTTCGCGTGAGACGCCCGTGGCGCTGGTGTCCGATATCCGCATGCCCGGCGGCAACGGCCTGGAACTGTTGCGGCAACTGAAGGAGCGGCATCCCGGCCTGCCGGTCATCGTGATGACCGCGTTCGCCGATCTGGACAGCACCGTTTCCGCGTTCCAGGGCGGCGCGTTCGATTACCTGGCCAAGCCGTTCGACGTGAACGAGGCCGTCGCGCTGATCCAGCGCGCCATGCAGGAATCGACGCAGCCGGAAAGCCCCGAAGGGCAAGGCGAAGCGGCGCAGAACAACGAGCGCTGGATGATGACGCAGTCGTCCTCCACCGCCATGCAGGAAGTCTTTCGCGCGATCGGCCGGCTGGCACAGTCGAAGGTCACCGTCCTGATCACCGGCGAGTCCGGCACCGGCAAGGAGCTGGTGGCCCGGGCGCTGCACGGCCATGGCGTGCGCGCCAGCGGACCGTTCGTGGCGCTGAACGCCGCGGCCATCCCGCGCGACCTGCTGGAGGCCGAACTCTTCGGTCACGAGCGCGGCGCGTTCACCGGCGCCAATAATCTGCGCCGCGGCCGTTTCGAAGAGGCGCACGGCGGCACTTTGTTCCTGGACGAAATCGGCGATATGCCGATCGAGCTGCAGACCCGGCTCTTGCGCGTGTTGGCAGAGGGCAGCTTTTACCGCGTCGGCGGTGCGCAGCCCGTGCGCGTGGACGTGCGTATCGTGGCGGCCACCCACCAGCCGCTGGAGCAACGGGTCGAGCAGGGGCTGTTTCGCGAAGACTTGTTCCATCGCCTGAACGTGATCCGGCTGCGGCTTCCGCCGCTGCGCGAGCGGGTCGAGGACATTCCCGCGCTGGCCCAGCATTTCCTGACCGCCAGCGCGCGCACGCTTGGCGTGCCGGTCAAACGCCTTACGCCCGAGGCGTTGGCGGTGCTGACCCGGTTCGACTTTCCGGGCAACGTGCGCCAGCTCGAGAACTTCTGCCATTGGCTGACGGTGATGGCGCCGGGCCAGACGGTGGACCGCATCGACCTGCCGCCCGAGATCCGGGCCATGGAACACCAGCCGCAACATCAGCCGCAACCCGGCGCCGCGCCCACGCGGCCCGTGGCGGGCGTCGGTACGGTCGT
>DALZRX010000789.1:0-1550 GCA_032015805.1 Achromobacter sp. | reverse complement strand
GTCCGCTGCGGGCTTGGGCGCGCGCGCCGCACGCACGGCGCGAGCCCCGAGCCACAGCGCCGCCAGCATTGCCAGCGGCAGCGCGAAGAGATACAGCCCAATGTCCACGCCCGTAGGCAGCGTTCGGGATTCCTGCCACCAGATGATGACGGCCAGCCACACCACGGCGAACAACGCCAGCGCCAACAAGCCTTTCTTCAACGCGCGGGCCATCACCTGGCGCCCTCGCGAGCGCGTTGCATGACACCCGGCCGGCGTAGCTCAACGTGGCCGAAGTCCATCATCTTCCAGCGGCCACCCCAGGTCAGGCCGACCAGTTCAGCGGTTTCGCCAAACAGTTCATAGCCGCGCATGGCCCAGGGGTCTTTTTCGGAGATGACGATCTTGCCGTCGCGCAGGAACGCGCTGTCGGCGGCCAGGCCAAATTGGTGATAGCTCTGGAATGCGCCCGCGTTCGTCACGTGCGTGCCCATGCCCGCCAATTCTTCCTGCCGCTCGGGGCTGCGATAGCCCTCGATCAGCGCCATCTCGTACCCATGCTGTTCGCGCATGATGCGATACGCCAGCAGCAGGCGCTGACGGAAGTCGGCATCCAGCAGATCCCAGTTGCGGCTCGCGCCGCCCAGGCTCGGACGCACCAATTCCACTTCGCGCGTGGTGAAGGCTTCCGGGGGCAGCGGGGCGGGCGGCGCCAATCTTTCGCCCTCCAGCAAGGCCTGGATTCGGCGGTCGGGACCGGCCGTTTGGGTGCTGTAAACGAATGTGTGATTGTGTCGCATGAGGAAAGCAAAAAGTGACGGCAGCAACACAATTGCCAGCCCGATCGCGACCTGCCATCGATACCTTCCGACCCAGTCCATCGACGAATTCAGGCCGTTGCGAAGCGCGCCTGCGGTCCCTTCCGCCGCATCGCCGGCGTGGCTTGCACCTCGGGTCGCGCCCCGTGCCACGCCCTGTGCGCACGCGCGCAGACCCCGGACTGCACCTTGGCGCAGCGCGGGAAAAAACAGGAGAGCGGAAACGCCCACCGCCAGTAAAAAATACAGGGGCAGCAGCAGTAACAAAATGGGTCCCTCAGCGTGAAGGCGTCATCTTTTGTTCTATTCGCGCATGAGGCAAGCGGTCGGGCGTTGCAAGTGGCGTCGGACCCTTAAAAATCGTAACAAGGAACCGTGATCGGAAGGCACCTATCGGGTATTCTCGTCGGGCTTGGTTACAGGGGGGCTGCACACGCCTCCTGCTGACACGGGAATCCGCATGGCAGAAGACAAAGAAGCGTCCCGCCCTACGAAATCCGCGCCGAGTCTGCTCAGCGCCACGGCGTCCTCGCAGGGCGAGGTTGAGTCGTCGCGCATACTGGCGGCGCTGGAGGGACGCGCACCGCAAGCCGAGGTCAAACATCTTGCACCGCCGCGCCGTCGCGCGGGCCGTTGGCTGGCGCTGGCACTGCTGCTGGCATTGCTGGCGGGTGGCGTTACCTGGTTCATTCATGAAGAAGGCGCGGCGCCCATGATGGCGCAAGCGCCTGCGCCCGCCGTGGCGCCGGCCGC
>DALZRX010000788.1:0-1557 GCA_032015805.1 Achromobacter sp. | reverse complement strand
GCGCGGCCTGCCGCCCGGCGCGCGCGTCGCCATTGCGGCGCTGAACCGCGCCGAATATTTGCTGGCGTACTTCGGCATCATGCGGGCCGGGTACGTCGCCGTGCCCATCAACATCAAGCAGTCGCAAGAGAACATCGACTACGTGCTGCGCGACGCGGACGTCGCGCTGGCGTTTGTCGACGGCCCGCGCCGCGCCGCGTTCGAGGCCACCGTGCCGGTGCTGGACTTCGATGACGCTGGCCCAAAGGGCTTTGCCTCGCAGATCGTGCCCAGGCCTTTCACCGCCGTCACGCCCGCCCCGCAGGACATCGCACAGATGCTGTACACGTCGGGATCCACCGGCAAGCCGAAGGGTGTCCCCTTGACCCATGCCGGACAGTTGTGGGCCCTGTCCGCGACCTCCGGCGCCGCCACACCCAATGCGGGGCAGCCGCGCTACCTGCTGGCGCAGCCGCTGTTTCACATGAATGGCTTGTTCATGTCCAAGCGCGCGTTTGCCAGCAACGGCCTGCTGGTGATCCAGCCCGCGTTCGACGTGTCGGCCTACGCCGACGCGCTCGAACGCTATCGCATCACCATCCTGACGGCCGTGCCGACGATGTTTGCGCGTCTGGTCAAGGACCCGGCGCTGCTGCAAGGCCGCGACCTGTCTGCGCTGCAGCGCGTGATGCTGGGTTCCGCGCCCATGACGGCGGCCCTGTATGAGCGCATCCAGAACGCGCTGCCGCAGGTACGCATCACGCACGGCTATGGCACGACGGAAGCCGGTCCCGCCGTATTCGGACCGCATCCCGATGGCCTGCCCACCCCGCCGCTGTCCGTGGGTTATCCGCTGGACGCGGCGCAGATCCGGCTGACGGGCGGCGGCAGCCCCGATGAAGGCGTGCTCGAAATGAAGAATCCCGCCGTGCTCGGCGGCTACCACAACCTGCCGGAAAAGAGCGCCCAGGTGCTGAGCGCTGGCTGGTACTACAGCGGCGACGTCATGCGCCGCGACAGCGACGGATTCTTCTATTTCGTGGGCCGCGCGGACGACATGTTCGTCTGCGCCGGCGAGAACATCTATCCCGTCGAAGTCGAGAAGCTGCTGGAGTCGCATCCCGACGTGCGCCAGAGCTGCGTGGTGCCGCTGGCCGACGAAGAGCGCGGCCACATCCCGGTGGCCTTTGTCGTGCGCCGCGCCGGCAGCACGCTGCACGCCGAGGCGCTAAAGCAGCATGCCCTGGCCAATGGCCCGGCGTACCAGCACCCGCGCCGCATCCGCTTCCTGGACGACCTGCCGTGGGCGGGCACCAACAAGGTCGATCGCAATGCCCTGCTGACCCAGGCCCGCGCGCTCGAAGCACGCCAGGCATGGACGCAACACGAAAAGGAGGCCGCATGAGCGCCGCACGGGACTCCCTGGCTGGCAAGACCGCCCTCGTCACCGGCGGCAGCCGCGGCATTGGCCGCGCCATTGCGCTGGCGCTTGGACGCCGCGGGGCACACGTCGCCGTGCACTACAACGCGCAAGTGGGCGCCGCCGATGAGGTGGTCGGCAAGATCCAGGCTGCCGGC
>DALZRX010000787.1:0-1558 GCA_032015805.1 Achromobacter sp. | reverse complement strand
CCGCTTCGCGTCTGGAAGGCAACCAGCGCGAGGCCGCACGCAGCGTGCTCGTGGCGTACCTGGCCGTTGCCCGCGGAAGCGCGTTGGAACTGGGTCGCCGCACCACCGGTCCGCACGGGTTGGCGGCCGCCGAAGACATCTTTCACCTGAATGCGGCCGAGATCTTTGCGCTGGCGGACGGCCGGACAAACGCCGCGGCGCTGGGCCGGCGTGCTGCGGCACGGCAGGCGCAGTTACAGGTCTGGGCGGCCCTGCCCGACCTCGATGTCGTCACCGAATATGCCAGCGATACCGCGCCGGCTCCCCAGCCGCCCATGCGATCAGGCGACGCCCCTTCCGGCAATGCCTGGCGCGGCACGCCGGTGGGGGGCGGAAGCGCCCGCGGCCACGCTTTCGTTGCCCGCACGCCGGACGAGGGCTTGTCGATGCCTGCCGGCGGCATCCTGATCGCGGCGTCGTCCGATCCCGCCTGGACGCCCCTCTTCCTGCGAGCGGGCGCCGTGGTGATGGAGGTCGGCGGTTACCTGTCGCACGCCGCCATCGTCGCGCGCGAGTTCGGCATCCCGGCCGTGGTCAGCGTCCACGGCATCCTGCAAGGTGTCGCCACGGGGGATCTGCTCGAGGTGGATGCGGTCAAGGGCGTCGTTACCCGAATACAGGATTCAACCCGGGACTCGCCCTAGGACGCAGGCCAAGACCCGCCACGCAGGTCAAGCCGGAAGACCCGTCGCCAGCTCGAACTGGAATACCGCGCCGCCGCCGGCCCGGTCCACCAGCCGGATCTCGCTGTGGTGAAGCTGCAGGATGCGCTGCACGATCACAAGTCCGAGTCCGCCAGCCTCGCCCGGCCCCCGGTTCAGCGCCGACGCCCGTGTGAAAAGCCCCTGGCGCAGTTCCTCGGGGATGCCCGTGCCGGAATCGCTGACCTGCACCTGCACCCGGTCGCGCGACAGGCCAAGCTGCAGTTCGATCCGCCCGCCCGGCGGGCTATGGCGGATGGCGTTGTCCAACAGGTTCGTGAGCACCCGCTCGATCAGCCCCAGGTCCGCCCGCACCGGGGGCAGCGCCTGCGGAATGTCGGTGGTCAACCGCTGGCGGCGCGCCTCGGCCGCCAGTTCGAACTTCTGCATCACGTCCTGCACCAGTTCAGGCAGCGAAAACGTCTCGGGTTCCAGGCGCACCAGCCCGGATTCCAGACGCGCCAGTTCGAACAGTTCCTGTGCCAGCCGGCCCACCTTGCGGCTTTGCGCCAGCGCGATGTCGAGGTAGCGGCGGCGTTCGTCCGGCGCCAGCGTTTCGTCCTTCAGACGCAGCGTTTCCAGGTAACCGTGCAGCGACGTCAGCGGCGTACGCAGATCGTGGGAAATGTTGGCGACCAGATCACGGCGTTGCTGGTCCTGGCGCGTCAATTCCCGCCACTGCTCGGAGATCCGCCGGCCCACCTGCGCAAATGTGCGCCGCAGCACCGCGATCTCGTCGCCGCTGCGGGCGGCCGCGTCGCCCGGCTGCTCCAGCGCGGCCAGCGCCTGGCCATCGTCGCCGTCAAAAGTGCGCACCG
>DALZRX010000786.1:0-1559 GCA_032015805.1 Achromobacter sp. | reverse complement strand
GTCGACGCGCCTGCGCATCGGCGCCTGCCTGGGCTGGCTGGCGCCGCGCCTGGCCAGGTCGCGCGCGCGCATCGTGCGCCGCAATCTCGAGCTGAGTTTTCCCGACCAGCCCAAGGCCGTGCGCGAACAATGGGTGGCTGACCACTTCCGCGCGCTGGCGCAGTCCCTCGTCGACCGCGGCGTGCTGTGGTACGGCACGCCCGAAGCCATCAAGGAGATGGTCACGCTGACCGGCGCCGAGCGCATCAACGCCCTGACCGCCGAGGGCCGGCCGGTGATCCTGCTGGCGCCGCACTTCATCGCGCTGGACGCCGCCGCCACCCGCCTGACCATGGAAATACCCAGCGCGGCCACCATGTACACCCCGCAGAGCGATCCGCACATCGACGCCATCGTGGCCGCTGGACGTGCACGCTTCAATGAAGTGTTCCTCGTCAGCCGCAAGGATGGCGTGCGCGACCTGATCCGGCACTTGCGCGCGCCCCGCCCGGTCTACTACCTGCCCGACATGGACTTCGGGCGTCAGGGCTCTGTCTTCGTGCCGTTCTTCGGTGTGCCCGCCGCCACGCTGGTGGCCACGGCGCAGCTCGCCCAGAAATGGAACGCCGCCGTCCTGCCGATCGTGGGTTTCTGGAATCCGGACACCGGCAAGTACCACGTCGACGTGCTCCCGCCGCTCGAGAACTTCCCCGGCGACGAGTCGCTGGAAGCCGCCACCGCCCGCCTGAACCGCGAACTGGAAACCTGGGTGCGCCGCTGCCCCAGCCAGTACTACTGGGTGCACCGCCGGTTCAAGACGCGTCCCGAGGGCGAGGCCAAGTTCTATTGAAGCCGGGCGCGCGATCGCCGCGCCACGAGAATGGGCGATAATCCGGTGATGAACTGGAACTTCACCAAAATGCATGGCGCGGGCAACGATTTCGTTGTGCTCGACGGAGTCCGCCAAGCCATCGAGATGACGCCCGAGCGCGCCCGCGCACTTGGCGATCGCCACTTCGGCATCGGCGCCGACCAGATCTTGCTGGTCGAACGCGCCACCCGGCCGGACGCCGACTTCCGCTATCGCATTTTCAATTCCGACGGCAGCGAAGTCGAACACTGCGGCAACGGCGCCCGCTGCTTCGTGCGCTTCGTGCACGAACAAGGCCTGTCCGACCGCAACCCGCTGCGCGCTGAAATCGCGACGGGCATCCTGGTCCTGGACGAAGGCGACGACGAGCAGGTCACCGTGGAAATGGGCAGCACCCGCTTCGAGCCGGCCGCCCTGCCCTTTGATCCTGCCGGCCTGACCTCCAGCACGCAGGGCCAGGACACCGTGTGGAAGCTGGACCTGGATGCGCCCGCCGGCATGCCGCGCACGGTCGAGGTGTCCGCCGTCGCCATCTCCAATCCGCACGCCGTGCAGGTGGTCGAGAACGTCGACACCGCGCCCGTCGCCGTGCTGGGCCCGCTGATCGAAAACCATCCGCGCTTTCCGCGCCGCGTCAACGCCGGCTTCATGCAGGTCGTCGACCGCCACAACATCCGCCTGCGCGTCTTCGAGCGCGGTGCCGGCGAGA
>DALZRX010000785.1:0-1561 GCA_032015805.1 Achromobacter sp. | reverse complement strand
TGCGCGGCCAGAACAACGTGCAGGGCTCGTGCGACATGGGCTCGTTCCCGCACGAACTGCCCGGCTATCGCCATATCTCGGACAACACCGTTCGCGCGCAATTCGAGAAAGATTGGGGCGTCACGCTGCAGCCCGAACCCGGCCTGCGCATCCCGAACATGTTCGAGGCCGCGCTGGGTGGGTCCTTCAAGGGCCTGTACTGCCAGGGCGAGGACATCGTGCAGTCCGATCCCAACACGCAACACGTCGCGGCATCGCTCGCGGCGATGGAATGCATCGTGGTGCAGGACCTGTTCCTGAACGAGACCGCCAAGTACGCCCATGTGTTCCTGCCGGGTTCCTCATTCCTGGAAAAGGACGGCACCTTCACCAACGCCGAGCGCCGCATCTCCCGCGTGCGCAAGGTCATGGAGCCCAAGAACGGCAAGTCCGACTGGGAAGTGACCGTGGCGCTGTCCAACGCGCTGGGCTATCCCATGAACTACAAGCACCCGCGCGAGATCATGGAAGAGATCGCGCGGCTCACGCCCACGTTCGCCGGTGTCACGTACGACAAGCTCGACAAGCTGGGCAGCCTGCAGTGGCCCTGCAACGACGACGCGCCGGAAGGCACGCCGATCATGCACATCGACCAGTTCGTGCGCGGCAAGGGCCGCTTCATGATCACCAAGTACGTGCCCACGGACGAGCGCAGCACGCGCCGCTTCCCGCTTCTGCTGACCACGGGCCGGATACTGTCGCAATACAACGTGGGCGCGCAGACACGCCGCACGCCCAACGTCATGTGGCATGGTGAGGATGTGCTGGAGCTGCATCCGCAGGACGCCGAGGATCGCGGCGTGGCCGAAGGCGACTGGGTCGGCATCCAGAGCCGCGCCGGCGAAACCGTGTTGCGCGCCACGCTGACCGACCGCGTGCAGCCGGGCGTGGTATACACCACGTTCCACTTTCCCGAGTCCGGCGCCAACGTCGTCACCACCGACAGCTCCGACTGGGCGACCAACTGCCCCGAATACAAGGTCACGGCCGTGCAGGTCACGCGCGTGTCGCAGCCTTCGGAATGGCAGCGCCAGTGGTCGCGATTTGCGGACATCCAGCAAAAGCTCCTGCGCGAACGTTCGCGCGAGACCGAGGCGGCGCTGACCGGGAAGTAACCGACAGCCAGCCAGGGATCCCATGCCTACGCCGACCACCGCCCGCCCCGACTGCACGCCGACCCAGGTCATCCGCGTGCGATCGGGGGCCATCGCCTCCGACGCCGAGACCGACTACGTGGCCGAGGAAACCCCGGTGGCGCTGGAATACAACGGCATCAGCCACGCCACGATGCTGGCCACGCCGGCGGACCTGGAAGACTTTGCCGTGGGATTCTCGCTGTCGGAAGGCATCATCGGCAGCGTCAGCGATGTGCGCGGCATCGATCTGCTGCCGCAATGCGGGGGCATCGTCGTGCAGCTTGAGATTTCGTCGGCCTGTGAGGTGCGCCTGAAGACGCGGCGCCGCGCGATGGCCGGGCGCACCGGCTGCGGCCTGTGCGGCGTGGAGACGCTGCCGGAGGTGC
>DALZRX010000784.1:0-1567 GCA_032015805.1 Achromobacter sp. | reverse complement strand
GTCGTTGATGATCTGCGCGTACTCCTTGTACGTGCGGTAGTTGTTGGCGCGCGATGCGTGCTGCAGCTTGGCGATCGAGTCCGGCGTCCACATGTGCTCTTCGCCGCGGACGCGGTAGGCGTATTCGCCGCCGGCGTCCAGGTCGTTGGCGAGCACGGGGTCGGCGCTGAAGGCGGCGCGGTGCTGGCGCAGCGCTTCTTCGGCGACCTGGAAGATGCCGATGCCTTCGATGTTGGACGCGGTGCCGGTGAAGTACTTGTTCACCAGGGCGCTCTGCAGGCCGACGGCCTCGAAGATCTGCGCGCCGGTGTAGGACATGTACGTGGAAATGCCCATCTTGGACATGACCTTGTTCAGGCCCTTGCCCAGCGCCTTGATGTAGTTCTTCACGGCCTTTTCGGGATCATTCAGCTTGCCCAGCGATTCGAGCGCCAGGTAGGGGTGAATGGCTTCGGCGCCGTAGCCGCCCAGCAGCGCGAAGTGGTGCACTTCGCGGGCCGAGCCGGTCTCGACGACAAGACCCGTGTTGGTGCGCAGGCCGGCGCGGATCAGGTGTTGGTGCACGGCCGAGGTGGCCAGCAGCGCGGGGATGGCCACGCGTTCGCTGTCGACCAGGCGGTCCGACACGATCAGGATGTTGTAGCCGCTGCGCACCGCATCGACGGCGCGCGCGCACAGCGCTGCCACGCGGGCTTCGATGCCCTCGGGGCCCCAGGCGGCGGGATACGTGATGTCCAGCTCGAAGCTGCGGAATTTCTTGCCCGTGACCTGATCGATGTCGCGGATCTGCGCCATCGCGGCGAAGTCCAGCACCGGCTGGGACACTTCCAGGCGCAGCGGCGGGTTGACGTTGTTGATGTCCAGCAGGTTCGGCTTGGGGCCGATGAAGGACACCAGCGACATCACGAGTTGTTCGCGGATCGGGTCGATCGGCGGGTTCGTGACCTGCGCGAACAGTTGGCGGAAATAGTTGTAGAAAGGCTTGGCGCGGTCGGACAGCACGGCCAGCGGGGCATCGTTGCCCATCGAGCCGATGACTTCCTCGCCGCTCGAGGCCATGGGTTCCAGGATGAACTTGTAGTCTTCCTGGGTCCAGCCGAAGGCTTGCTGGCGGTCCAGCAGCGACACGGCCGATTGCGTGGCCACGGCGACCTGGCGCGGCGCGGGCAGCGATTCCAGCTTGATCTGCAGACGTTCGATCCACTGGCGGTACGGACGGCTGTTGGCCAGTTGCAGCTTGATTTCGGCGTCGTCGATGATGCGGCCCTGTTCCAGGTCGATCAGGAACATCTTGCCGGGCTGCAGGCGCCACTTCTTGACGATGCGGTTCTCGGGGATCGACAGCGTGCCGGCTTCCGAGGCCAGGATGACCATGTCGTCATCCGTGACCAGATAGCGGGCGGGACGCAGGCCGTTGCGGTCCAGCGTGGCGCCGATCTGGCGGCCATCGGTGAACGCGACGGCGGCCGGGCCGTCCCACGGCTCCATCATGGCGGCGTGGTATTCGTAGAACGCGCGGCGGCTTTCGTCCATCTGCGTGTGCTGTTCCCAGGCTTCCGGGATCATC
>DALZRX010000783.1:494-1570 GCA_032015805.1 Achromobacter sp. | reverse complement strand
TCGGGCGGCAACACGGTCGGCGGCTACCTCGCCGGCGCCATCCCGGGCAAGGGCGGCAAGTCCGCCGCGGACATGCTTGCCGAACCGCTCAAGGCCTACATCGTCCTGCATGCCGAGCCGCTGCTCGACGCCGACAACGGCCAGCAAGCCATCGCCGCGCTGCGCGGCGCGCAGTTCGCCGTGGCGCTCACGCCTTACCGTTCGGCCGCTGCCGAATGGGCCGACGTGATGCTGCCCGTGTCGCCGTTCACCGAAACTTCGGGCACGTTCGTCAACGCCCAAGGTCTGGCGCAAAGCTTCAAGGGCACGGTCACGCCGTTCGGCCAGACCCGTCCGGGTTGGAAGGTCCTGCGCGTGCTGGGCAACGTCCTGCACCTGGCCGGCTTCGACGACGAGACTTCCGAGTCCGTGCGCGACGCCGTCCTGGCCAGCGGCATCGAAGGCCGCCTGTCCAACGACGTCAAGGCCCCGTTGGGCCTCGGCCAGGCCCTGACCGGCCTGGAGCGCGTCGCCGATGTGCCGATCTACCGCACGGACGCCATGGTGCGCCGTTCGGAACCGCTGCAGGCCTCGCCGGCTTCGAAGAAGCCCGCCGCCGCCATGAATGGCCGCACGCTCTCCAGCCTGGGCCTGACGGCCGGCGTCAAGGTGCGCGTGTCGGGCGGGCAGGGCGCCGTCGAACTGGAAACCGTGCAGGATGATGCCGTGGCCGATCGCGCCGTGCGCATTTCCGCCGCCTTCGAAACTACCGCTGCCCTGGGTGGCGCATTTGGTCAAATCAGCGTGGAGCGTGCCTGATGGAATGGCTCAATGTTCTTGAAAGCCACGGTCAGGCGTTGCTGGGTCCGACGGTCTGGATGGTCCTCTGGACCCTCATCAAGATCGTGATCATCGCCGTGCCCATCATCTTGTGCGTGGCTTACCTGACGTACTGGGAACGCAAGATGATCGGCGCCATGCACGTGCGCTTGGGCCCGAACCGCGTCGGTTTCAGGGGGCTGCTGCAGCCGTTTGCCGACGTTTTCAAGCTGCTGACCAAGGAAGTCGTGGTCCCCAGCCAGGCCAACAAGGTGCTG
>DALZRX010000783.1:0-484 GCA_032015805.1 Achromobacter sp. | reverse complement strand
GGAAGGCGAATCGGAAATCGTGGCCGGCCACATGGTCGAATACTCGGGCATGGCGTTCGCGCTGTTCTTCCTGGGCGAATACGCCAACATGATCCTGCTGTCCTGCATGGCATCGATCATGTTCCTGGGCGGCTGGGCGTCCCCGATCGATATCGCGCCGCTGACCTGGATTCCGGGTTGGATCTGGCTGGGTCTCAAGACGTTCTTCGTGGTCTCGTTGTTTGTGTGGTTCCGGGCTTCGTTCCCGCGCTACCGCTATGACCAGATCATGCGCTTGGGTTGGAAAATCTTCATCCCGCTGACCGGCGTCTGGCTGGTCGTGGTGGCGATCTGGATGCAGACGCCCTGGAACATTTGGCGCTAAGCGCCAAGCAGAGGCAGGATATGGAAGCGATCAAGGATTTCTTCGGCAGTCTGATGCTGACCGAGTTGCTCAAGGGCATGCGCCTGACGGGCAAGTATTTCTTCAAGCGCAAGGTCACCT
>DALZRX010000782.1:0-1573 GCA_032015805.1 Achromobacter sp. | reverse complement strand
GGCCGCCGCGCCGGCCCGCGTGGCCGTGGCCGCCGTCCAGGAAATTCCCTTCGCGCGCGGCCTGTCGGCGGTGGGCAGCCTGCGTTCCGATGAGTCCGTGGTCCTGCGCCCCGAAGTCGCGGGCCGCATCCAGGCGATCGAATTCAAGGAAGGCCAGCCCGTCAAGCAGGGCCAGCTCCTCATCCGCCTGGATGACTCCGTGCCGCGCGCCGAACTGGCGCAGGCGCGCGCCAACCTGACGCTGGCGCAAAGCCACTACCGCCGCTCCGTCGAATTGCAGGGCAAGGGCTTCGTCAGCCAGCAGGCGCGCGACGAGTCCGCCAGCACCCTCAAGGTTCAGGAAGCCGCGGTGGCGCTGGCGCAGGCCCGGCTCGACAAGATGACCATCACCGCCCCGTTCGGAGGCATTGTCGGCCTGCGCAGCGTTTCGGTGGGCGACTACGTCAACCAGGGGCAGGACCTGGCGCCGCTCGAGGCCATCGATCCGCTCAAGGTGGATTTCCGGGTGCCCGAGATGTATCTGAGCAAGGTGCGTGTCGGTCAGCAGCTCACGCTTCGCCTGGACGCGCTGCCCGGCCAGGAGCGCCGCGGACTCGTCTATGCCGTGAGTCCGCTGGTCGACGCGGGCGGCCGGTCCATCCTGCTGCGCGCCACCGTCGCCAACCAGGACGGCGTGCTGCGTCCCGGCATGTTCGCCCGCGTGCAACTGCTTTTCAACGAGGACAAGGCGCTGGTCGCGCCAGAGGCCGCGCTATCCCCGTCGGGCGAAACGCAGTACGTTTACCGGGTCGAGAACGGCGTGGCGCATCGGCGGGAAGTGACCATCGGCGAGCGCCGCGAGGGCCGCGTCGAGATCCTGACCGGCGTCGCCCTGAACGACATGCTGGTGGTCTCCGGCCTGCAGCGCGTGACGGATGGCGCGCCCGTGACCCTCGTGGGCAACGGCCCGTAGCCCGCCCCTCACCCTTTCAGCGATAGCGCCATGCGTATCTCGGAAACCTGTATCAAGCGCCCGGTGTTCGCGTCGGTCCTGTCGCTGATCATCGTGCTGATCGGCCTGATCTCGTATTCGCGCCTGACGGTGCGCGAGTACCCCAAGATCGACGAGCCGATCGTGTCGGTCGACACGACCTACAAGGGCGCCTCTCCGGAGGTGATCGAATCGCAGGTGACCAAGCCGCTGGAAGACCAGTTGGCGGGCATCGAGGGCGTGAACGTGATGACCTCGCGCAGCCGCTCCGAGCGCAGCCTCATCAACATCAAGTTCAACCTGTCGCGCGACCCCGACGCCGCCGCCGCTGAAGTGCGCGACAAGGTCTCCCGCGCGCGGCGCTTCCTGCCCGACGAGATCGACGAACCCATCATCGGCAAGGTCGAGGCGGATTCCCAGCCCATCATCTACATCGCCGTGGAATCCGGGGCGTTCTCGGCGATCCAGACGTCCGACTACATCAACCGGTACATCAAGACCCGCCTCTCGGTGCTGCCCGGGGCCGCGGAGGTGCGCGTCTTCGGCGAGCGCCTGCCGTCCATGCGCATCTACGTGGACCGCGACAAGCTGGCCGCCTACGGC
>DALZRX010000781.1:0-1581 GCA_032015805.1 Achromobacter sp. | reverse complement strand
GGCCTCGAACCAGTCGTCCACCAGTCGCCGGGTGCGCGCGCCCGGCTCGAACAGCACCAGCGGCATCCGCGCCAGCGACTGCGGCGTGACGACGTCGGGAATCGCGGCCGCGTTGCGCGCCGGAAAGATCGCCACGAACTCGTCCTCCATTACCGGCGTCGCCTGGAACATGCGGCCCGGCGCGGGCAGCGTGATCAGCACGATATCCAGCGTATTGGCCTCCAGACCGCGCAGCATGTCCGCCGTGTTTCCCGTGCTGGCCACGATATCCAGCGCCGGAAAGCGCTGCCGCAGATCCGCCAGCAGCGGCGGCAGCAGGTATGTGCAGGCCGTCGCCCCGGTCCCCAGCCGAATCCGCCCGGACACCTGCGACGCATGCGCCGTCATCGCCTGCTCGGCCTGCGCGATCGCGCCGTCGATCACCCGGATGTGCGCCAGCAGTTCCCGCCCCGCCGCCGTCGGTCCCGCGCGCCGCCCGACCCGCTCAACCAGCTTCAGCCCGAAGCGCCGCTCCAACTGGCGAATCTGCAGGCTGACCGCAGGCTGCGTCACGCCCCCGCGCTCCGCGGCCGCGGAAAAACTGCCAAGTTCGATGACCCGCGCAAACGTGCGCAAGTGGTCCAAATTCAAGCCGCGCATGCCTCACACCAAAGTTTTGCTTATGAAAATCATAATAGACCAAAGCTTTATTAATGCCCGCGCCTGCCCCAAACTGGCTCTACGTTCACATGTGCATCGAGGCCCACCGCATTTTGCGAACGGCTTCTAGGCACAGCATTCTTTCGCCCACTCGCGCACCTGCCCAGGCCCATCCATGTCGTCCCATTCGCCCACCGTCCTCATCCGCGACAGCGCGGAAGCCGATCTGCCCGCCATCAAGACCATCTACGCGCACCACGTCGAGCACGGCACCGCCTCCTTCGAACTTGAGCCGCCCTCCATCGCCGAAATGCGCCAGCGCCGCGCCGGCGTCCTGGAAAAGGAAATGCCCTACCTCGTCGCCGAGATCAACGGCGAAGTCGTCGGCTACGCCTACGTCACCCCCTATCGCCCGCGCCCGGCCTACCGGCACACCGTCGAAGACTCCGTCTACGTCAAGGCCGGCCGCGCCGGACTGGGCATCGGCGGCAAGTTGCTCGCCGCGCTGATCGAGCGCTGCACTGCCGCCGGCTGGCGCCAGATGCTGGCCGTGGTCGGCGACAGCCGCAACGCCGCCTCGCTGGCCGTGCACGCCAGCCAGGGCTTTCATCCCGTCGGCACGCTCCGGTCCGTGGGACACAAACACGGCGAATGGCGCGACACCGTCCTCATGCAGCGCAGCCTGGGCGAAGGCGACACCACGCCCCCGCAACGCCCATGATCCGTGCGCGCGCCGTCATCTGCCTGGGGCTGACCCAGCTCGTCGGCTGGGGTGTCACCTTCTACCTGATCGGCGCGCTGGGTCCGGCCATGACCGCCGACCTCGGCTGGAACACCGCCACCGTCTACAGCGGATTCTCTGCCGCCATCGTCGTCATGGCCCTCGTATCGCCCGCCGCCGGCGCCGCCGTGGACCGCTGGGGCGGCCACCGCGTCATGCCC
>DALZRX010000780.1:0-1590 GCA_032015805.1 Achromobacter sp. | reverse complement strand
CACGCTGGAGCGCCACGGCCTGCTGGCCGAGGGCTGCGCCGCGACCGCCTACGCAACGCCGCGCCGCCTGGCCGTGCACCTGTCCGCCGTGCTGGCGCAGGCTCCTGATCAGGCCTACGCCGAAAAGCTGATGCCCGTGAAGATCGGCCTGACCGAAGACGGCAAGGCCACGCCCGCGCTGCAGAAGAAGCTGGCCGCCAAGGGCCTCGAGAACATCGACCTGTCCTCGCTGGACCGCGAATCCGACGGCAAGCAGGACTACCTGGTGGCGCGCGGCACCGCGGCCGGCTCGCAACTGGCTGCCGGCCTGCAGGAAGGCATCGAGACCGCCATCGACGGCCTGCCCATCCCCAAGGTCATGCGCTACCAACTGGCTGACGGCGTCACCACCGTCAAGTTCGTGCGCCCGGCGCACGGCCTGATCGCCCTGTTCGGCGCGGATGTGGTGCCGGTTTCGGCATTGGGTCTGGCCGCCGGCCGCGAGACGCTGGGCCACCGCTTCATGAGCGAGGGCGCCGTTTCGATCGCCGATGCCGACGCCTACGTTGCCGCGCTGGCGGAAAAGGGCCATGTCGTGGCGTCTTTCGAGGCGCGCCGCGCCGAGATCCAGCGCCAGTTGCAAGCAGAAGCCACCCGCCTGTCCGCCACGCTGGGCGACGACCCCGAGGTGACCGCGCTGCTGGACGAAGTCACCGCGCTGGTCGAACATCCCACCGTCTACGTGGGCCAGTTCGAGGAACAATTCCTGCAGGTTCCGCAGGAATGCCTGATCCTCACCATGCGCCTGAACCAGAAATACTTCCCGCTGTTCGATCCGGCGACGGGCCGCCTCACGCACCGCTTCCTGATCGTGAGCAACATGCGCACGGACAACCCGGTGAACATCGTCGAAGGCAACCAGCGCGTGGTGCGCCCGCGCCTGGCCGATGCGCAATTCTTCTTTGAAACCGACCGCAAGACGCCGCTTGCCGCGCGCGTCGAGCAGCTTGGCTCCATCGTCTACCACAACAAGCTGGGCACCCAGCTCGAGCGCGTGGAGCGCGTGCGCGCGATCGCCCGCGGCATCGCCGGCGAACTGGGTGGCGACGTCTCCGCCGCCGACCGCGCCGCCATGCTGGCCAAGGCCGACCTCGGCTCCAACATGGTGGGCGAATTCCCCGAGTTGCAAGGCATCATGGGCGCGTACTACGCCGCCGGCGACGGCGAGCCCGCCAGCGTCGTCGAAGCCCTGCGCAGCCAGTACCGCAACCGTTACGACACGCCGGTCACGCAGGACACCCTTACTGCCGCCACGCTGTTCATCGCGGAACGCGTCGAAACGCTGGTCGGCATCTGGGCCATCGGCCTGGCCCCCACGGGCGAGCGCGACCCGTTCGGCCTGCGCCGCGCCGCGCTGGGCCTCATCAGCGCCTTCGAACAACTGGCCGCGGGCGGCTGGCTGAAGATCAGCCAGCACGGTCCGCTGACCTTGGACGGCCTGCTGCAACTGGCTGCCGGCACGTTCGCGGCGGACAAGATTCCGTCCGACACGCTGGCCGAGGTCCGCACTTTCATCTACGAACGCTATCGCAACCAGCTCATCAACGACTT
>DALZRX010000779.1:0-1606 GCA_032015805.1 Achromobacter sp. | reverse complement strand
CGGCTGGCCACCGGCCAGCCACGCCTTGCCGAGCAGCTTCCACGCCGCCGAATACTCCGGATCCAGCGCCACGCAGCGTGCCAGGTGGGTGGCGGCGTGCACGGGCTGGCCGGCGTCCAGCCAGCTCTTGCCCAGGCCGAAGCGCAGCAGCGCGCTGTCCTTGCCGCTGGCGAGCATGGCCTCCAGTGCTTCGATGTTCATGGCTGTACCTCATGCAGCAGTTCAAGCGGCCCGGGCAGGAAGCGGCCGCGATGGAACATCAAGGGCGCGCCACCGGTTTCCTCCGCCTCGATGATGCGGCCGGCCAGCAGCAGGTGGTCGCCCACCGGCCACTGCGCGTGGCGGCTGCAGGTGAGGTGTGTGACCGCACCGGCGATACGCGGCGGTGTGTCTTCTTCGCCTTCCAGCAACGGCACGCCGTTGAATCGATCACGCACACTCGGATCGGCGAAGCGTCTGGCCAGGGCTTCCTGCCCGGCACCCAGCACGCTGAGCGTGAAGCGGGTTGCATGCTGGAACACCCGCAGGGTCTTCGCGTGCAGGGCCAGGTTCCAGAGCACCAGCGGTGGCTGCAGCGAGACCGGCACGAACGAGTTGATGGTCAACCCGTGCGGGTGTCCCTGCGCGTCGCGTGCGGTGACGATGGCCACGCCGGTCGGGTAGTGGCCGAGCAGCCGGCGCAGGGCGCGCGGCGGCAAGTCCACCGAGGGCGCTGGCGCCGGGGCGGGGAAGACCCCCGCCCACGGCCCGGCATAGGCACTGCCGCCGGCGTCCATCAGGCGCGCGCCTGGCGGTAGCGACGGCCGACCTCGGCCCAGTCGATGATGTTGAAGAACGCGCCGATGTAGTCGGGGCGACGGTTCTGGTAGTGCAGGTAGTAAGCGTGTTCCCAGACATCCAGGGCGAGGATCGGCGTATTGCCGGACAGGCCGGCCGCCGCGCCCATCAGCGGGCTGTCCTGGTTGGCGCTGCTTTCGATCTGCAGGCGTCCGTCGCGATCGCTGGTCAGCCACGCCCAGCCACTGCCGAAGCGGGTCTGCGCGGCCTTGCTGAAGGCGTCCTTGAAGGCCGCGAAACCGCCGACATCGCGGTCGATGGCTGCGGCGAGTTCGGCATCCGGCGTGCCGCCGCTGGCGCTGAGCACCGTCCAGAACAGGCTGTGGTTGGCGTGGCCGCCGCCGTTGTTGCGCACCGCGCCGCGCACGGACTCGGGCAGCGCGTCGAGGTCGGCGATCAGGGTTTCGACCGGGGTGTCGGCGATGCCGGCCTGTTCCAGTGCGGCGTTGAGGTTGTTGATGTAGGTCTGGTGGTGCTTGCCGTGGTGGATCTCCATGGTGCGCGCATCGAAGTGCGGTTCCAGGGCGTCGTAGGCGTAGGGGAGGGCGGGAAGCGAGTAGGGCATTGCAACAGTCTCCGTGGGGAAGGCCAGCGGGTTGGCCTCGGGGAGACTGTTATCGCACCTCAACTTTGGTTGAGGTCAAGGGGGGTATTTAAAGCGTGCGCTGTTGGCGCTTTGATTCTTCTCGTGGTGCAGGGGCGGATGGGTCAGCGCAGGACACGCCGTAAACCCATCCATGGGGGCTCGATGGCGCCTTGCTCGTGTGCG
>DALZRX010000778.1:0-1607 GCA_032015805.1 Achromobacter sp. | reverse complement strand
TCGACGCGTGCCTTGCCGACCCGGTGGGAGGGCTGCTGGCCCTGCCGGTGGCCGACACGGTCAAGGGTGGCCACGAGCGCGTCGAGCGCACGCTGGACCGCAATGGCCTGTGGCTGGCCCAAACCCCGCAGATGTTTCGCGCGGGCGTGCTGCGCGATGCCTTGACCGCGGCCTCCGTGAACGGCGTCACGGTCACCGACGAGGCCTCGGCCATCGAGGCCGCCGGCTACGCCCCCTTGCTGGTTACAGGTGCGATGCGCAATTTCAAGGTGACCTGGCCGGACGATTTTGAACTGATGGAAAAATGGTTATGAGCATTCCTTTTCGCGTCGGGCAGGGCTTTGACGTGCACGCGCTGGTCGAAGGCCGGCCGCTGATCATCGGCGGGGTTACGATCCCGCACACCCACGGCCTGCTGGGGCATTCCGATGCCGATGTGCTCCTGCACGCGATCACCGACGCATTGTTGGGTGCTGCCGGCCTGGGCGACATTGGCCGGCACTTCCCGGACACCGACCCGGCATTCAAGGGTGCCGACAGCCGCGTGCTGCTGCGCGAGGCCATGGCGCGGGTGCGCAGGGCGGGCTGGACGCCGGTCAATATCGACGCCACGCTGCATGCGCAAGCGCCGAAGATCGGCCCGCACGCCCCGGCCATGGTGAAGAACATCGCGGCGGACACCGGCTTGGCAGAGTCCGAAATCAATATCAAGGCCAAGACGAACGAAGGGCTGGGCTATCTGGGCCGCAAGGAAGGCATTGCCGCCACGGTGGTCGCATTGCTGGCGCGCGCGGAATCCTGACGCGCGCCCGGTCATCCGTGGCACGCGCGCCACGCCCGACGGCCAAAATGAATGCCGCCCGTGCCGCCAGGCCGGGCGGCTTTTACGTTGGAATACATCTTTAACAAATGCATAAGCGGACCAGATTGATCTGACATACGCTGCGCGACTTGATCTGAATAATCAGGGACACTCAGATGAAATTGCGTGGCGCGGGGCTACTTTTCGTACTGGCCGCTTTTGCTACCTCCGCGCACGCGGAATATGAGAAGCAGCTCGGCCCGCTGGCTGGCGCCGTCAAGCAGCAACTCTTGCAGGGGTGGCACGTCGGCGAGCAGGATGGCTGGTTCACGCTGCGCAATAGCGATGTGCCCGGCGGCGAGCAGACGTTTTATGTCAATCCGGGGCCCGCTCCCGAGACCGGGCGCATCACCGATGTCAACGTGATGGTCAACTCGAAAAGTCCCAAGGCGTCCATCGGCATCGCGCTGAACAACAATGCGCGCAAGAGCCTGTGCCTGCTGGAGATCCGCGCGGACCGGAACACGCTGCTGTTCTGTCTGGAAGGCCAGAAGCGCCGCGACATCGCATCGGTGCCCAACGTCGCCAAGCTGGACGGCACGGACCGCATCCGTGTGGTGGAAGTGCCGGGCGCCGCGCGCTTCCTGGTCAATGGCCAGAAGATTGCCGACATCGAGGACGAACCCGCGCTGGGCAGCGAGATCGGCATCATGGCCTACGACGAGGGCACATTCGGCATTGCCGACTTCATGATCGTCTCCGATGTGGCCGCCAAGCCGGCCGGCGCAAATCCGCAAGGCGCCGC
>DALZRX010000777.1:0-1613 GCA_032015805.1 Achromobacter sp. | reverse complement strand
GTCACCTTCACGACGCTGGCGGACGGCCAGACTCCCGCGACGCCGGGCGCGTCCGGCGGCCAGACGGCGCAGGGCCGCGGTCCCACGCCCACGCTGGGACGCGACCTGATCAAGGCCCGCATGACCGCCTGGGAATATGAGATCGAGCGCGGCGCGCAGTATGTGGACGAGCCCCGTCTGGCGTCGTTGCAGGCGCGTGCCAAGGCGGGCGACGTGGTCGCCATGACCACGTTGGGGCTGATCGCCGAGAACGGCGAGCACGTGCAACAGAACTACCCCGTCGCCGCCCGCTGGTATCAGCGCGCCGCCGATCAGGGGTTCGCGCCGGCGCAGACGTACCTGGGCGAATTGACCGGCATGGGCCGGGGCGTGCCCAAGAATTACACGGTGGCCGAACGCCTGTTCCGCGATGCGGCCGAGGCGGGCCACCAACGCGCCGCACTGGATCTGCTGGACGTGCGCGCCCGCATGGGCGAACCGATAGACCCGCGTGAGTGGGCCAAGGTCCTGCAGGAAGCCGCCCGCAATTCCGCAAGCATGCCCTTGCCGGGGATGGCGCCCATCCAGGGCTTGCCGGACACGCCGTGGATGCGCGCGCTGGGCGTGCGGCCGGCCGGGCAGCCCTGAGCCCTGTCAGCCGGGCGGACGCTGCGCCCGGTCGCATGACGCTTGGCCGCGATTGCCACCGCTACCCCGGTCAGTCGCGGCCTGCTTCGCCCGCCACTTGCAGCATTGCCTGCTCGAAGGCTTCGACCGGCTGCGCGCCCGACAACAGGTATTGACCGTTGATGATGATGGACGGCACAGACGAAATGCCGGCGGCCTGCCATTCGCTTTCCGCGCTGCGAACCTCGTCGGCATAGCGGCCGGATGCCAGGACGTCCCGCGCGGCGGCGGTATCCAGGCCTGCCTGCGCCACGGTCGCCTCCAGCACATCGGCCTGGCTGGTGTCGAGATTGTCGTGATGGTAGGTCTTGAGCAGCGCGCGCTTGAGCGCGATCTGGGCGTCCTGCCCCTGTTCGCCTGCCCAATACAGCAGCCGGTGTGCATCGAACGTGTTGAACGACCTGTCCGTCTCGGTCATGCGCATGGGCATGCCGACGGCCGCGGCCCGTTCGCTGATGACCGCCCGGTTGGCCAGGAGCTGCTCGCGGCTGTGGCCATACTTCTTCTCGAGCCGCTCCAGCGTGTTTTGGCCGCCTGCCGGCATGTCGGGATTGAGTTCGAAGGGCTGCATGCGCAACTCCACCGCTACTGAATTCTTGATGCGGTCGATGGCGGCCAGCAGGTTACCCAGACCGACGGCGCACCAGGGGCAGGCGACGTCGGAAACGAAGTCAAGGGAGATCTTGACGGGGGCGGCTTGGCTCATGGCGGGAGTTCCGATAAAGGATTGACCTGCCATCATCGCGCAAAGTCCCCCGAAATGCGAACGGCCGCCCGTGGGCGGCCGGATGCTGTCGAATCCGCCCGAGCCTTCGCGGCCCGGGCGTTCTTCAATCAGAAACTTTCCCAATCGTCGTTCGACTGCGCGGGTTTGCTGTCGCCCGGAACGCGCAGCGCGGCCGTGGGGCGGGAAGCGGGTTTGGCCTCGGCGCGGCGCGTGCCCGCCG
>DALZRX010000776.1:0-1617 GCA_032015805.1 Achromobacter sp. | reverse complement strand
GTGGCCAGCTTGAGGGCCGAGTCCATCGACGAGCTCCAGACGATGTCGCCGCTGCCGCCGCCCGCCGCCTGTTCACTGATATAGCGGTTGTAGAGCTCGGTGCTGTTCATGTCGTTGTATTCGACCTTGACGCCCGGATACATGGCTTCGAAGCCCTTGATGATGGGGCCGGCTGCCTTGGTGTCGGTGGTCGAATAGATGACGACCTTGCCTTCCTTCTTGGCGCCGTCCAGGATCTTCTGGTAATCGGCCGGGTAGCCTGCCGGCACAGCCTGCGCGAAGGCGCTGCCGGTGGCGATGGCGAATGCGGCGGCGCAGGCGGCCGCCAGTTGGGACTTGGCAAGCATGGGTGTTGTCTCCGATTGGATTTGGCTTGTTGCGGGCTCTGGAGGCCCGCGTGCAGCCATCTTAGGAGTGCGCGTCTGTCGTCGTCCTGTCATGGCAGCGGCACACGGCTAGGGGAAATCCCGGGGCCGCTGCGGCGCCGCCAAGCCCTTGGCTACGGCCGCTGCGGCGTATCGGTGACGAGCCGGATCCAGTTCTGCACGAACCGGGAATGGCGCCGTTGGTCCAGGCCCACGAGCAGGGCGGGGCTCAGCACCACGGGCTGCACGATGCCCTGGGACCGTGCGAGCACGGCTTCGGACGTCCAGCGGCCCGGCGTGTCTTCCATGATGGAGCCCAGCGCGGCGTGGCTGGACGCCACCTGCTGGCCCGCGGGCGACAGCAGCCAGTCGACCAGCGCGCGCCCCAGGTCGGGACTGGGCGCGGTGCGCGCGATGAGCACCGACCGCGCCAGGACGAGCACGTAGTCCTGCGGAAAGACCACGCCGATGGGCCGGCCCGCGGCCTGGCGCGACAGCGCGTACGAGCCCAGGATGTTGTAGCCGATGTCCAGTTCGTCGCGTTCGATGGCATCGAGGATCTCGGCGCTGGTGGCCGCCAGCCGCACGCCGGCCTGGCCCATGGCGTTGGCAAGCCCCCAGAAGTTGGACGAGACCAATTCGTCCTGCTCGGCCAGCAGGTATCCCAGGCTGCTGGCGGCGATGTCATAGGTGCCGATGCGGCCGCGCAGTCGCAAGGGATCCTGTTCGAGCAGGCGCAGCAGGTCCTGGCGAGAGCGCGGCACCGCCGCCTCGGCAAAGCGCTTGGGGTTGTAGACGATGACGGCTGGCTCGAACGTGAAGCCATACACCTCATGCCGCCAGATCGCCCAGGACGGAAGCCGGGCGGCGTAGGGCGAGGCATAGCTCTGGGCGTAACCGTCGTTGGCCAGCCGGATCTGCAGGTCCGACGCCGAACTCATCAGCACGTCGACATCCTTCAGACGTCCTTCGATAGCGGCTTCGTAGAGCTCGCGGCTGCCCATCTCGCGGTACACGACGCTGACGTCGGGACGCTGCGACTGAAAGCCCTGGATCAGCGGTGCGACAACGGGCGTGTCGGTCGGCCCGGCGATGGTGAGGACGCGGGAGGAGGGTTGGGGCGCGGGGTAACGGGTGACGATTTCGGGGATGTCCGCGGCTCGGGTTTCGGCCCCAGCCGCCCGCACGTCGGCGGCGGGCGCTGCCAACAGCAGGCATGCGGCGCACAGCGCGGCTGCGGCGGTGCCAAGCG
>DALZRX010000775.1:0-1625 GCA_032015805.1 Achromobacter sp. | reverse complement strand
GGAGCGGGCGGCGGGCGGCAAGCATCGGCCCTGGCTGAAATGATCCGGCGCAACGAAGCGGCGCGACGCGAGGGGGACGACGCGTTCGTGATGTCCCGCGTGGACGACGTGACGCCCGGGCAGGCGCAAGTCTTCATCTCGGCGCCGGCGCTCGATGGCGCCGAATCCTCCGCGTATCTCGCCATCAGCTGCATCGGCAACATCTCGCGGCTCCAACTGCTCCTGCCCGCGGCTTCGGAGGGGAACCAGATCCGCATCCGGCTTTACATCGACGATCGGCCATTGGCGGCGTCCCGGACATGGCAGGTGATGGAGCCGGGCAACGTGGTCGACGCCGGGCGGGGCCTTGTCGCCATCGAGTTGCTGCGCCGGTTCTCCCTGGGCGGGCGGCTGCGCGTCGAAAACGATCATGCCGCCGTTCATGGATTGATGTTCGATGCGACCGGCCTGCAAGGCCTGATCGCGCAGCAACGGGAGGCGTGTCATTGGTGATCGACTACCCCGCGCTGGACCTGGACACGCTGTTGGCGCCGCTGGATGCAGCCGGCCCGGCGGGCTGCTTTGACGAGGAGGACGAGACCTTCCAAGGCATCGACCACGAGATGGTCAAGCTGGGCGGGCTTCAAGAACCGCGCATGGACTGGGCCTACGTCGACGAGGCTTCGCGCCAGTACCTGGCGTCGCAATGCAAGCACTTTCGCGTCGCGGGACACCTGATCGCGGCGCGCCTGCGGGGTGGCTCGTGGCGCACGTGGGCCGAAGCCGCCGCGTTGCTGGCCGGCATGGTGGCGCGTTATTGGGAAGCGGGTCATCCCAAGCCCGGCCCGACCGGCTTCCTGGGCAAACGCAGGTTCGTCGCGCTGCAGGTCGAGCGCCTGGCTGCGGCCCTGGGCAGCTTGCCGGCGCAGGACGACGCCCGGCCACATCAGGAAGCGGCGCGCAACGCCCTCGACACGCTGCAAGCGAGCGCGTCCGCAGCAAAGCTGGACGTCGCGATGCTGACGCGGCTGGAAGCGCAGTTCGCCCGGCGCGTCGAGCAGGTCCGATATCCGGAGGAGGCGGCCGCGGCGACACCTCCGGGGCAGCAAGGCGGCCAGGCCATCAGCGAGGCCTTCTTCCAGCACCCCGGCGAGGTCCTGAATCTGGGCGGCGAGCGCGAGAGCCGGCGCTCGTTGTTGAGCGTGGCCGACTTCATCAACCAGCAGGACGCTTACGACCCGACCGGCTATCAGCTCCGCCGCTTTGCGCTGTGGGCGCATCTGCACGCGGCGCCGCCCGTCCGCAAGGAAATGCGCACCGAGCTGATGGCGGTGCCCGCCGATATTGCGCAGGCGTATCGCGAGGCCCTGTCCGCCAACACCATCACGCCGGCGCTGCTCCAGCGCGTGGAGAAAAGCGTCGTGGCATCGCCGTACTGGATCCGGGGCAGCTTTCTGGCCGCCAGCATCGCCCTTCGGCTCGAGATGAAGGAGGTGGCGGTGGCGATCCGGCTGGCGACCGAGCGCTTCGTGCGCCGCATTCCGGTTCTGGTCGACCTGCAGTTCAACGATGGCCGCCCGTTCGTCGATGCCGAAACGCGTGGCTGGCTGAGCGGCGCCGACGCGGACGGCGCCGCGCAGCCAGCC
>DALZRX010000774.1:0-1628 GCA_032015805.1 Achromobacter sp. | reverse complement strand
GCTGCGCCGCTATGCCTGACCGGCGCCGGCGCGCTGGCAGCCCCCGCGGCCGCGCCGGACGAGCGTCCCGCTGTCGACGTCAAGAACACGCCCACGTCGTTGCCCGCCAACCTGCAGAAGATCGCGCCGACCGGCGAGATCACGTTGCACGTACGTGAAGGCCAGTTGCTGAAACTGAAGTCCGACGCGGCCAAGGTGCTGGTGGCCGACCCGCGCGTGGCCAGCTTCCAGGTCCCGTCGCCCAACAACATCTTCGTCTTCGCGCAATCCGTCGGCACCACGACGCTGTACGCGCTGGACGCGCAGGACAAGGTCATCGCCGCGATCCGCATCGTGGTCGAACACGACCTGTCGACGCTGCGCGCACAGATCCTGCGTTCGGTGCCAGGCGCGGACATCGAGCTGGAACCGTCGCTGAACAATCGCATCATCGTGCGCGGCAACGTGCGCACGCCGATCGAGGCGCGCCAGATCGTCGATCAGGTGCAGGCCTATCTGGACGGCGCGTCGGCCGGCGCCCAAGGCGGCGGCGGGGCGCGTGGCGCCGGCAACACCCGCGATGGCGTCATCAACCAACTCAAGGTAGAGCTGTCGTCGCAGATCAACATCCAGGTTCGCGTGGTCGAAGTGTCGCGCACGCTGTCGCATGAGCTCGGTTTTGACTGGGCCGCCACGCTGAACTCCGGCAGCGGCGCGTGGGGCATCATGACCGGCAGCGGCGCCCGCGGCTTCGCGCCCGCCACCGATACCATCAATCCGTCGCTGTTCGACTCGGTCACGGGCAAGAACTTTTCCAGCCTGATTCCTGGCCGCACGACCTCGACCTTCGCGGCCGGAGGCATGACCACGCGCGGCCGCTTCACCATGGGCGGCCTGATTTCGGCGCTGTCGGCCGAAGGCTTCGCCTCGGTGCTGGCAGAACCCAACCTGACCGCGATGTCCGGCGAGAGCGCGGCGTTTGCCGCGGGCGGCGAAGTGCCGATCGTCATCATCACCAACAACAACGTGCAGATCGACTTCAAGTCATATGGCGTGATCCTGCGCATGACGCCGACGCTGCTGTCCGCCAATCGCATCAGCCTGCACATCGCCCCGGAAGTGAGCGAACTGACGGAAGACGGCGCCGTCACGCTGCAAGGCATCTCCATTCCCGCGCTAAAGGTGCGCCGCGCCGACACCACCGTGGAACTGGCCAGCGGCCAGAGCTTTGCGCTGGCCGGCATGCTGCGCTCGACGCAGGCGCAAACCGTCTCCGGCGTGCCGGGCCTGAGCAGCATTCCGCTGTTGGGCCGGCTGTTCGAACACGAGGTGTCCGCCAAGGACGAGACCGAGCTGGTCATCCTGGTCACCGCCAACGTCGTCGACCCCGTGGCGGCCGGCGAACTCCAGGTGCCGGGCCAAGGCCTGGCCGGCATCGACGACCTGCTGCCGCCGCAAGCCCCCATCGGCTACCTGTACTGACCGCGGACGAGAGACACACCATGCACCACGACAAGACCTCCTCTCCGACTGGCCGCGCGCTGCGCCGCCTGCTGCCCGCCGCGCCGCTGCTGGCGGCCCTGCTGCTCACCGGCTGCGGCACACAATTGAACGACATGCGCGCCAAACGCTTCGGCGCCGGCCAGGCC
>DALZRX010000773.1:0-1632 GCA_032015805.1 Achromobacter sp. | reverse complement strand
GTCACCCACGACCACGAGGAAGCCCATGCCCTGGCGCACACGATCGCCCGCATGGCGCACGGCCGCATCGCCGAACTTGTGTCTGTCAACAAGGACTCTGCTTAAATGTCATTTGCACCGACTTCCCAACTACTCGCTACCCTTTTCATGACGCTTTCTATCGGATTGGCCTCGGGCCAGGCCAAGGCGCTGACCGTCTATACCGCCGGACCGGGCGGCCTCATCAAGCAACTGGCGGCGGGCTTTCAGGACAAGACCGGCATCAAGGTGGACGTCTTCCAGGCCACCACCGGCAAGGTCATGGCGCGCCTGGAAGCCGAGGCGGCCAACCCGCGCGCCGATGTGCTGATCTCCGCCTCCTGGGACACCGCCCAGGACCTGGACCAGCGCGGCTGGCTACTGCCCTATGAAAGTCCCAACGCCGCGCAGGTGCCGGCGCGCTTCAAGGCGCCCACCTACGTCGCGCAAGGCATTTCAGCGCTTGGCATCGTCTGGAACACGGGCAGCGGCACCCCCGAACCGCGCGACTGGGCGGACCTGACCGGTCCGAGTTTCAAGCAGGCGGTCACCATGCCGGACCCGGCCCTGTCCGGCGCGTCCCTCGACCTGCTGCTGGGCCTGCAGAACGCGCAGGGAGAAGCCGCGTGGAAGCTTTTCGAGACGCTGCGCGACAACGGCATGACGATTTCCGGCCCCAATGCGCAGGCATTGACCCCCGTGCTGCAAGGCGCCAAGGCAGCGGTGTTCGGCGCCGTGGACTACGTGTCGTACGCCAGCGTGGCCAAGGGCGAGTCGGTCAAGGTCATCTTCCCGTCCAGCGGCACCGCCATTGCGCCGCGTCCCATGATGATCCTGAAGACCGCGCGCCAGGCCGACGAGGCGCGCAAGTTTGTGGACTACGTGCTGTCCGAGGAAGGCCAGCGTGCCGTGGCGGACGCCTGGCTCATGCCCGCGCGCCAGGACGTGGCGGCCAAGCGGCCGGTGTTCAAGGATCTGGCCCTGCTGCCCGACGCAGCCGCCGAATCCGGCGCCAGCCGGGCCGACGTGCTGACCCGTTTCAGCCGGATCTTCGGCCAACACTGACAGGCCGGGATGCCGGCGCGTCCGGCATCCGCTCCCATCCATGAAAAGCATCCATCTCCTGGCGGCCGCCACCCTGGCCGCCCTGGCGGTGCTCGTCGCCCTGCCCATGGCGTTCGTGGCGCTGCAAGCCGTCTTTCCTCATCTGGCCGAAGGGTCGCTGCGCGATCCGTTCGGCGCCTGGCCCGACACGCTGGGCAATCCCGCAACGCTCGGCCTGGTTGGCGGCACGCTGAAGCTGGGCCTCGGCGTCGCCGCCGTCAGCGCGGCTATCGGCATACCGCTCGGCGCGCTGCGCGGGCTGTTCCGCGTGCCCCTGGCGCGGTTGTGGGACCTGCTGTTCCTCGTTCCCTTTCTGCTTCCGCCTTACATCGCGGCCCTGTCCTGGACGATGGCGTTGCAACCGCGCGGCTATCTTGAACAGTTGACGGGCTGGAACCTGGGCCCGCTGCTGTTCTCGCCGGCGGGCGTCACGCTGGCCATGGGCCTGGCGATCTTTCCCGTCGTGTACTTCGCCGTCTCGCGCAGCATGGCCGCGACCGGGGCGCGGAT
>DALZRX010000772.1:0-1634 GCA_032015805.1 Achromobacter sp. | reverse complement strand
CGTCGGGGGCCATCGGAAAGCCCAGCCGGTTGATCGGCACACCGAAGCGGGCCGATGCGCCCGCGATGCGCAGGTCGCATTGGCAGGCGATTTCCAGCCCGCCGCCGACGCATACGCCTTCGATCTGCGCGACCACGGGTTGCGGGCACTGGGCGACGGCCTGCAGGGCGGGCGCGAGGATCTCGCGGTGATAACGCTGCACGCCAGCCTCGTCGGCGCGTTCAGCGGGAAACTCGCGGATGTCGGCGCCTGCGGCAAAATTGCCGCCCTCGCCGCGCACGATCACGCAGCGCACGGCGTCGTCCTGTGCAATGCGCGTAAAGACCTCGCGCAGTTCGCGCCACATGCCCACCGTGATCGCATTCAGGCGGCCCGGATGCGATAGCGTCACCCAGGCCAGATGCCCCTCGCGCTCGAGCAGCACGCGGCCAGCCACGTTCTCCGTCATGTCCCCTGCCTTTGTTGTCGTTGATGGAATCCGCCGCCGTGTCTCCGACGGTCAGGCCACGCGTCCCACGCCGCGGCTGATCTGCGGCTTGCCTTCGTTCAGGCGCTGGAGGTTGGTGTCGAGCTCGTCCAGGTCATACAGGTAATTGACCATCATCGCGCACGACTGTTTAAGCCCCTTGGGCGACGTGTCCGCCGCCCAGTTCAGGCGCTCGATGCGCGCGCCGTTGCCCAGGTGAAAGCGCGCAACCGGGTCCACCGGCAGGCCGTTCTTCATCGACTGCAGATAGCAGGCAGCCAGCCGGAACCCGGCGCGCTTGACCACGTCGGGCGTCTTGCTCTGCGCGGCCTTGGCCAGCCGCGCGACCCAGCGCTGCCCGTCCGGCACGCCTTCGCGCTTGCGGTCCTTGGCGCGCGTCTTGTCTTCGCGCACGATGGCCTCGACCGCCTGGGCGTCCTGCTTTCCCAGCCAATCGGTAAAGCCCGGAATCGGCGACAAGGTGGCAAACGCCTTCAGCTTGGGCAGTTCCTCGAGCAGTTGCTCCACGACGCGCTTGAGCAGGAAGTTGCCGAAGCTGATGCCCTTGAGGCCCGGCTGCGTGTTCGAGATGGAGTAGAAGATCGCCCAGCGCGCCTTGTCCAGGTCCTGCGGTGGCAGCGTGCTGTCCAGCAGCACCTGCACGTTGTCGGCCATCTGGCTGGCAAAGGCCACTTCCACGAAGATCAGCGGCACGCCCGGCATCTGCGGATGGAAGTAGGCATAGCAGCGGCGGTCCGGCGCCACGCGGTGGCGCAGGTCGTCCCATGACTTGATCTCGTGGACGGCCTCGTAGAGGATCAGCTTTTCCAACAGCGACGCCGGCGAATCCCAGGTCAGCGGACGCAGTTCCAGAAGACCCACGTCAAACCAGGCGGACAACAGGCCTTCCAGCTCCTTGTCCAGCGACTGGATGCCCGCCACCTGCTTGCGCCAGCGCAGCATGTCCGCGCGCAAGTCGACCAGGAAGCGCAGGCCCTGGGGCTGGGCGTTGAATCGCTTGAACAGGCGCACGCCCTCGCCGCCGTCGCCCGCATAAGTGGCGCGAATCTGCGCCAGCGCGGCCAGCATCAGACGGCGGTCCTTGCCGTCGGCTGCGGCGTACTGCTCGCACCAGCGGCGCGCCAGCTTATTGGCGGCCACGTCGGTC
>DALZRX010000771.1:0-1634 GCA_032015805.1 Achromobacter sp. | reverse complement strand
TTGCGCAGGCCCTGGCTGCCGGGCTCGGCGCCGCCGGCGCTGGCGGCTTGCGCGTTGCTGATGATGCGCAGCCTGACCGGGACGGTGATGTTGGATTTGCTCCAGCTCATCTCGAAGCTGCCGTCCGGGTTGGGCTTGCGTTGCGCACCCGAGATCAGGCGTTCCAGGCCAAAGCGGCCGGGCTCGTTGACGACTTCCACCACGGTGCCGTCAAAGGCGGTGGCCGTGATGCGCGCGCCCGGCGCGCCCTGCGCATTGGGCCACACGAAGTTCACCCATTGCGCCGGCGTGTTGCGGTAGCGAAGCTGCTGGCCGTCGATCTCGATGGTGTATTCGGTGACGCCGCTGGCGGGCTTGGGCTGGATCTGGAACAGCGTCTGCGGCTGGCTTGCCGCACCCGATCCGGCTGCGCCGCCGGACAGGGGCGCCACCCACTGCGCGAAGTTCGCCGTGAAGGACGGTTGCAGCTCGATGCCCATGTCGCCCCAGGTGCGCGCGGTGAGGATGTCGCCGCGCCGCACCGTCAGCGGCCCGAGCGTGTCGTTGACGTACTTGGCAATGCTGCCCTGCGGGCCGAATACTTGTCCGATCTCTTCGCCGCTGGCCTCGATGCCGGCCTTGGTCGAGAACGGATACTTGTCGGCCAGCGTCTGCGTAAAGGGCTGGTACACCTGCGCGTTCCACACCTTGTTCAGCTCTGTCTGGGCGGGTTGCATCGCCACGGCGTAGCCCTGGATCAGCGGGCGCACCAGCAGCGGGCGCAGCGTTTCGCGCTGCGCGGGCGTCAGCCCCGCCAGCATCTGTTCATCCACCAGTTTCAGCGCATCGGCCAGCTCGGAATCCTTGCCTTCCAGCGTTTGCCGCATCAAGAGCAGCGCGCCGGGACCGGGGTCGCCCTGGTTGTTGATGAGGTTGAAGCGCGTGCGGATCTTGGACAGCGCGTTCATGTAGTTGCCCAGCAGCGACTGGTTGTCGCGCGTCACCACCAGACGCGCGACATCGGAGAACTCCCGGCCCACCGGCCCCATGGGAATCTGTTCGCCGCCCTGCGCCACTTCCGAGGGCTTGGGCTGGCCCTGGCGCAGGATCACCCGCTTGAACCAGGCAACCACGCCGGTCTGCGCCTGCGATATGCCGGTGTTGATCAGCGACGGGTTATCCCACGAGGTCTGCTCATACGTCGTGTTGATGAGTTTGACCAGCGGCGAGTTCTGCGGATCGCCCAGGCGGTTCATGCCGTGCACGGCCTGATCGAAGCTCGTGAACGGCTTGATCGTTACGCCCCGCAGCATCTTCTGCCACTCCTGCGCGTATTCCGTCTTGTACATCGTGGCCAGGCTTTTCTGGATCTGCTCGGGGCTCCCTTCCAGCGTAAGGTCGTCACGCGTGTTCACGCCCAGCACCCAGTCACTGGTCTGCACCTCGCGGCGGGCGGCTTCGCCGATGGCCGGTTCGATGTATTGCTCCCAGGCTTCCCGCGTGAAGGTGCCAGGCACGGCGTAGCTGCCCGCGACCACGGCGGCGTCGGCTTCGCCCATGATGCGCGCCACCGTCATCGCGGGGAAACGCGTGGCGGCGCGCGCCTTCAGCGAGGCGTAGGCGCGTTCGCGCGCCGGCATGCCCTGCATCACGCT
>DALZRX010000770.1:0-1641 GCA_032015805.1 Achromobacter sp. | reverse complement strand
CGGCGTCCTGCGCGCGCTGCGCGAAGTCGGCCAGCGCCTCGCGGGCGGGTGCGGTCAGGTGCTGCTCGACCAGTTCGGCCGGCGCGCCCTTGAACTCGCCGCAGAACAGCATTGCGCCCTCGGCCAATTGCTCCAGGGTCTCGGCACGGTCCTTCAAAAGGCCCATGACGCCCGGCAGGTCGATCTTTTCCGGGTAGCCGCCGCGCGTCGCGACACGCGTGGCCACGCGCTCGGCCAGCTCGGCGTTGTCCATCTGCTTGATGTAGTGCGCGTTGACCCAGTTCAGCTTCTTGGGATCCCACTGCGAAGCGGACTTGGACAGGTGCTTGGTGTCGAACCAGGACACAAGCTGTTCGCGCGAGAAGAGTTCGTCGTCGCCGTGGCTCCAGCCCAGGCGGGCCAGGTAATTGATCATGGCCTCCGGCAGGTAGCCTTCGTTGTCGTACTCCATGACGTTGACCGCACCGTGGCGCTTGGACAGCTTTTCGCCGTCCGGGCCCAGGATCATCGGCACATGGCCGTATTCGGGCAGGGTGGCGCCCAGCGCGCGCAGGATGTTGATCTGGCGGGGCGTGTTGTTGACGTGGTCGTCGCCGCGCAGCACGTGCGTGATGCCCATGTCCCAATCGTCGACCACCACGCAGAAGTTGTAGGTGGGGGTGCCGTCGGGGCGCGCGATGATCAGGTCGTCGAGTTCGGTGTTGTCGAAGCTGATCGTGCCCTTGACCATGTCGTTCCAGGACGTGGCGCCTTCCTGGGGATTCTTGAAGCGCACGACCGGTTTGCGGCCATCGGGAATGGCGGGCAGGGTCTTGCCCGGCTCCGGACGCCAGGTGCCGTCATAGCGGGGCTTGTCGCCGCGCGCGCGTGCCGCCTCGCGCATCGCTTCGACTTCTTCGGGCGAGCTGTAGCAGTGATAGGCGGTGCCGGCGGCCAGCATCTGGGCCACGACTTCGCGGTACCGGTCCATGCGCTGCATCTGGTAGAAGGGGCCTTCGTCCGGTTGCATGCCCAGCCATTCCATGCTGTCCAGGATGGCCTGCACCGCTTCCGGCGTGGACCGCTCGACGTCCGTGTCTTCGATGCGCAGCACGAAGGTGCCCTGGTGATGGCGCGCGAAAGCCCAGGAGAACAGCGCGGTGCGCGCGCCGCCCAGGTGCAGGAAACCGGTGGGCGAGGGCGCGAAGCGGGTGCGAATGGGAGTAGTGGCGTTGGAAGTCATAGGTCGGCAGGGTTAGCGGCTGCGGCGCCACAAAGGGGCGTCGGGCAGTGTCCTCATCAAGCGGACAGCGGGCTTGTCTTGATACGATGAACGGTATTTTAGATTAGTGTGAACAGGCCCAGGCCCGACCTCCCTATGCTGAGACATGCTCTTGCGCCCATGTTCGAACCCGGCTCGCTGGTGATCGTGGCCGACCGGCCGCTCCCCGCGGCAGGTTCCCTGTCTTCCGCCATCAAGGCGAAGACCACGGTCGTCGCCGTCGAACCGGGCGCCGCGCCCGACATCCCGGAACGCCTTGAAGGCCTGGCCGCAGGCGACCGGCCTGATCTGGCCCTGGTTTGCGTATCGCCGGCCGTCCTGCCCGAAACGCTGCGCCGCCTGGCGCCGCTGTCGCCGCGCGCCGTCATCCTGCTGCCCCA
>DALZRX010000769.1:0-1642 GCA_032015805.1 Achromobacter sp. | reverse complement strand
TGTGCGCGCACCAGGACGCCTGGGACGCCCTGGACCCCGAGCGCCGCGCGTTGCTGACCGCGCGCCAGGGCGTTCGCTATCACCTGCAGGCCGGCGTGTCGGTGCGCGACCCCGACACCATGCAGGAGGTGCCGCGCGACGAAGAGACCATCGGCGAAGTCATGTTCCGCGGCAACATCTGCATGAAGGGCTACCTGAAGAACGAGCGCGCGACCGACGCCGCCTTCTCCGGCGGCTGGTTCCATACCGGCGACCTGGGCGTGATGACGGCCGACGGCTACGTGCGCATCAAGGATCGCAGCAAGGACATCATCATCTCGGGTGGCGAGAACATCTCCAGCATCGAGGTCGAGGACGCGCTCTACCGGCATCCCGCCGTGGCGGCCGTGGCCGTGGTGGCCATGCCCGACCCCAAATGGGGCGAAACGCCGTGTGCCTTCGTCGAGCTCAAGCCGGGCTGCACGGCGACCGCAGATGAGATCATCGCGCATTGCAAGCAACTCCTGCCGGGCTTCAAGGTGCCTCGCGCGGTGCGCTTCGGCGAGCTGCCCAAGACTTCCACCGGCAAGATCCAGAAATTCGAGCTGCGCGCCGCCGTCGGCGCCACGTCGGCGATCGACGTGGCCAACCCCGGCAAGCCGGCCTGACCCCATTCATCCGCTGAATCCAGGAGCGCCTACGCCATGACGTACCAAGCCCCCGTGAAAGACATGCTGTTCGTGTTGAACCATCTGGCCGGCCTGCCGCAGGTCGCCGCCCTGCCCGGTTTCGAAGAAGCCACGCCCGACACCGCGCAGGCCGTGCTGGAAGAATCCGCGCATTTCGCCGCCGAGGTGCTCGCGCCGCTGAACCACCCGGCCGACCGCGAACCGAGCGCCTGGCAGGACGGTTCCGTGACCACCGCACCGGGCTTCAAGCAGGCCTTCCGCCAGTACGCCGACGCGGGCTGGCAGGGCCTGGCCCACCCCGTCGAGTACGGCGGCCAGGGGCTGCCCGGCCTCATCGGATCGCCCTGCTCTGAAATGCTGAATGCCGCGAACCTGTCGTTCGCGTTGTGCCCGCTGCTGACCAACGGCGCCATCGAGGCCCTGATGACGGCCGGATCGCCGGAACTGCGCGAGCGCTTCATCGGCCCCATGATTTCCGGGCAGTGGACGGGCACCATGAACCTCACCGAGCCGCAGGCGGGTTCGGACCTCGCGATGATCCGCACGCGCGCCCAGCCGATGGGCGACGGCACCTACCGCCTGGCCGGCACCAAGATCTTCATCACCTACGGCGAGCACGACCTGGCCGAGAACATCCTGCACCTGGTCCTGGCCCGTCTGCCCGACGCCCCCGAAGGCGTGAAGGGCATTTCGCTCTTCCTGGTACCCAAATTCCTGGTCAATGAAGACGGCTCGCTGGGCGCGCGCAACGATGTCGCCTGCGTGTCCATCGAGCACAAGCTGGGCATCAAGGCCAGCCCCACGGCCACCCTCCAGTTTGGCGATGCGGGCGGCGCGCTGGGCTACCTGGTCGGCCAGGAGAACCGCGGCCTGGACGCCATGTTCATCATGATGAACGCCGCCCGCTATGCCGTCGGCGTGCAGGGCATCGCCATCGCCGACCGCGCCTACCAGCATGCGCTGGCCTACGCCGC
>DALZRX010000768.1:0-1643 GCA_032015805.1 Achromobacter sp. | reverse complement strand
CGGGCGGCGGCCCCGCCGCCCGGTTTGCCTGCGTCAGGCGCCGAACGTCAGCGCATTGGTCAGGTCGCCCATGGCGGCCTGTCCGCGCGCGGTCATCGCGTCATCGCGCGCGGCCAGCCCGTCGAGCATCGGCAGGTCAAAAAGGCGCGTGGCCAGGCGCAGGATGGATCCCGTGTCGTAGATGGTGTGGTCCACGGTGCCCTTCTTGGCGAACGGCGACACGATCACGGCCGGGATGCGCGTGCCCGGACCCCAGCGGTCGCCTTGCGGCGGCGCGACGTGATCCCACCAGCCGCCGTTCTCGTCCACGGTGATCACGACCACCATGTTCTCCCATTGCTTGCTCTTTCGCAGGCTGTCCACGATATGCGCGATGTGGCGGTCGCCCGAGTCCACGTCCGCATAGCCCGCGTGCATGTTCAGGTTGCCCTGCGGCTTGTAGAACGTCAGCGGGGGCAGCGTGCCGGCTTCGGCATCCGCCAGGAATCTGTTGGTGCTGTTGAGGTCGCCCAGACCGCCGTCGCGCATGTGCGCGGTGCGCGCCGCCGTGCCCGGCGCGGTGCTCTTGAAGTAATTGAAGGGCTGGTGATGCGCCTGGAAGTTGGGCGAGGACGGAAAGCCCGTGCTGGCCGTCGAATCCACTGCGGCCTGCCAGCCGCCCGCGTACCACGCCCAATCCAGCCCCTTGGCGCTCATGAGGTCACCGATGTTGGCGTGCGATTGCGCAACCATGGTTTGCGGGCTGGTCGGGTCCGCCAGTGTCGGATCCGTGGCGTCGCGGCTGAAGGAGGGCCAGTAGGGCGGGGCCATCGTGTTGACGCCGTAGCCGTCGGGCGTGAGCGCGCTCGCCCCGAACTGCGGTATGCCCGTCAGCGCGCTTGCGGGCGAGGCGGGTTTGGGCGCGAGGCGCGGATCGGCCGGATCCGAACTCTGGAGTGCTGCGATCTGGGTCTTTGCGACTGAATCCGCGGCGTCAGGATAGAAGGGCGGCCGACCCGCGACCAGGTATTGATGGTTCAGGAACGAACCACCAAAGGCGCCCTGGAAAAAGTTGTCGCACAGCACGAATTCCTGCGCCAGCTTCCACAGCCGCAAGTTGTAGGCCGAATCGCTGTAGTGGCCCATGACAAGCGCACCCGAATCGGCCCACGCGACGAATTTGTCGTTCTTACCGCCGTTGATCTGCATCTGGTTCTGGTAGAACACATGCCAGAGGTCGCGCGTCACGACGCCCTGTGGCAAAGGTTCGCCTTGCGGTCCCTGCAGCGCAAAGGGCGCGTTGGACAGGTTGTTCATGTAGGCCGCTGCCTGATCGACCTGGTAGGTGATGTGGTTGGCCTGCTGTGACGTCGGCACCATGCCGTTCCAGACGGGCGGCAGCACCGACAGCGGCGTGCCGTCGCGATCGAGCTGCGTATAGTCCGCCGGCGTTAGCGCGGACAGGGGCTTTTCCACGCCGGGGAAGTTCGCGAACAGGTTGTTGAAGCTGCGGTTCTCGGCAAAGATCACGACCAGCGTCTTGACGTTGTCGCGCAGTTGCGTCGTCAGGTCCGGCGCAGGCGCGGGGGCGGGCTCAGGCGCGGGCGCCGGTGCAGCGGGGCTGTCATCGTCGTCGTCGCCGGCGCAGCCGGACAGCGCGCCCA
>DALZRX010000767.1:0-1644 GCA_032015805.1 Achromobacter sp. | reverse complement strand
CTGGGCTTGCTGTACGACCCCGACGCGGTACGCCAGGCGACCGAGGCCGGCGTGGGCGCCACCCTGGCGCTCAGCCTGGGCGGCCAATCCGGCGTCGCGGGCGACACCGCATTCAAAGGCGAATTCGTGGTCGAGGCGCTATCGGACGGCAAGCTGCGCTTTGACGGACCGATGATGAACGGCATGGACGTCGACCTGGGCGGAACGGCCACGCTGCGGATCGGCGGCGTGCGGGTCGTGGTCAGCGCCGGCAAGGCGCAGATGCTGGACCGCAACCTGTTCCGCGTCGGCGGCGTGCAGCCCGAAGAGATGGGGATATTGGTCGTGAAAAGCTCGGTGCATTTCCGGGCCGACTTCCAGCCCATCGCGCACGAGGTGCTGGTGGCCAAGGCGCCCGGCCCGATGCAGGCCGATCCGGCGGATCTGCCCTGGACGCGCCTTGAAGCCGGGATGCGGGTGCGGCCGCAGGGGCGGCCGTTCAGGACGGCATGAAAACGACATGGCCGGCGCAAAGGCGCCGGCCATGTTGACGAAGGCGGCCGCACCGGCCGCCATCAAGCAGTATTACTTCAGCTTGCCCTGCGGGCTGACAAAGTCTTCCAGCGTCAGTCCCTTTTCCTTCAGGATCGCTTCCAGCAGCGGTTGCAGCTTGCCCAGGCTTTCCTGAACGGTCTCGCGCACGGTGTCGACGATGACCTGCGTGCCGCGTTCGATCTCGATATTGACCGCGTCGCCCACCTGCTTGTCCTCGAAGACCGTCATGCGGCGCGTCTCGGGAATCAGCCAGACCTCGAACCAGCCTTCGGCGCGGTTCACTTCCGACACGGTGAGGCTGGCGCCGTTGATGGCGATGTAGCCCTTGGCAAACACGTACCTGCGGAATGCCTCGGGGATGCTGAAGCGCATCAGGCGGTTGGTATCGGAGGACTTCACCATCAGGACCTGCGACGTGAAGTCCACGTGGCCCGACAGCGGATGGCCGCCGATCTCGGCGCCATCCTTGGCCGCGCGCTCGACGTTGGCGCTGTCGCCCTCGTCATAACTGCCCAGCGTGGTGATCGCCAGGCTTTGCAGCATGACGTCGAACGTGGCCTGGTTTTCGGACAGGATTTCCGTGACGGTCAGGCAGACGCCGTCCGTCGATACGCTGGCGCCGATGGCCAGGTCAGTGCAGAAACCAGGGGGAAAATCCAGCGTGAAGGTGCGCAGGCCTTCACGATCCGCGATCTTTGCGATCTTCGCGGTGCCTTGAACAATACCGGTGAACATACGGATCCTGAATGCGGGGCGGCGGGCCCCGGAAGCAAAACATCAACGTTAACCGATATTTCGTCCCGGTCATTGTCCTGGCCCGCCGCGCCGCATCCGGATCAATGGCGGATGGCGATGGTCTTCAGGGAGGTGAAGCCGTAAAGCGCCTCAAAGCCCTTCTCGCGGCCATAGCCCGACTGGCGCGAACCACCGAACGGCAGTTCCACGCCGCCGCCCGCGCCGTAGTTGTTGATGAAGACCTGACCGGCGCGCAGCTTGCGCGCCAGGCGCATCTGGCGGCCGCCGTCGCGGGTCCAGACGCCCGCCACCAGGCCATACAGCGTGCCGTTGGCGATTTCCAGCGCTTCTTCCTCGGTGTCGAACACCATGGCG
>DALZRX010000766.1:0-1644 GCA_032015805.1 Achromobacter sp. | reverse complement strand
ACAGGTATCGCGGCACCAGCGCCACGCCCAGGCCGGCGCAGGCCATTGCGCGCAGTGCATCTATGTTGCTGCTCAGGCATCGCGGCTGAAATTCCACCGATTCCGTTTCGCCTGCCGGGCCCGTGAATCGCCAAGTCCGCGGGCCGTCCTGGGTGGCCAAGGCCAGCAGCGGCATTCCAGCCAGGTCGCGTGGATGGCGGGGCGCGGCCTTTGCCATGGCGGTATTGCACACCAGCACCAGGGGGACGGGCGCGATCTCGTGCGCGTTCAGCCGGGAATCCGTCAACGACGACGCCTGCGCGCGGAACGCCAGGTCGTAGCCTTCTCCGATCAGATCGATGATCTGGTCGCGCGTGTCCAGCAGCACCCGCACGTTGGGATTTGCGTGGCAGAAACGCGCCACCAGATCGGCCAGGACGGTGACCGCCAGTGGCGACGGGGCAGTGATGCGCAGAAAGCCGGCGGGCGTGTCTCCCATGGACGCGGCCAGGTCGAAGACGGTGCGCGCTTCCCGGGCAAGCGCCTGCGCGTGCGCGTAGACCTCTTCGCCCATCGGCGTCAGCGACACCCGGCGCGTGTTGCGTTGGAGCAGCCGCAGTCCCAGGCGGGTTTCCAGTTCGGCAACCCGCCGGCTGAGCTTGGAACGTTGCATATTCAACACACGGGCGGCCGCGGAGAAGCCGCCTTTTTCGACCACTTCGTTAAATAAAAGCAGGTCGTCGACGCGATGAATGTAGTTAGGCATACAGCGTTTTAATAGGGGAAACGGGGTGGGGAAGGGCCAATTGTCCTATTGAGCAGGACAATTATTCCTGAAATCAGCCTCTACTGTCCGATTGAAGGAACTCATAAGCTGTGCGCGCAGTTGTTCAGCAATTACTCAGGTAGCGTTTTTCTTGACTCTCCACCTCAGCGCCGTCGTCGGCGGCGTCCTCAAGTCCCAGGGCGATGCGTGCCAGATCCGGCAGTTTCGCCATACCGATTTCTCCAGAAGCATGTCGCCGGTGGTGCTGGTTGACCACTTCGTCATGACCGGCCCGGCCTTCGGGCCGCACTCCCACGCGGGCATCAGCGCGGCCACGCTCATGCTGGAAGACAGCACCGGGGCAATGCAAAGCCTGGACGGCATTGAGCACAATCGCGAGATCCGGGCGGGCGATCTGCATTGGACCCTGGCAGGACGCGGCATCGTGCACGCGCAGCGGCCGGCGGGGGAAGCCCGGCTGCATGGCCTGCAGATCTTTTTCGACCTGCCAGGCCGGCTGAAGACTTTGCCGGCAACAACCGCGCTGCTGCGGGCAGAGGACATGCCGGTCATCCAGACCCACTCGGGCCGCATCCGCGTCGTGTCGGGCAGCTTTGCCGACCAGGAGTCGCCGCTGCAAACGCCCGAACCGCTGCTGATCCTGGACGGCTGGCTGCGCCCTGGCGCGACGACACTGATTCCACTGCGGGCGGGATGGAATGCGTGGATCACCACGGTCCAAGGCGAACTGGGCGTGCGCGCCCGGCATCGCTGCCGGGGCGCCGTTCCGTTGCCCAAGGTGACGGGGGGCGACGCGGACTTTGCCGTGGTGTCCGCCGGTTCGGCTGTGGCCGCCAATGCGACGGCTTGCGGCGAGGAGGGGGTGCTGCTGCTGATGG
>DALZRX010000765.1:0-1657 GCA_032015805.1 Achromobacter sp. | reverse complement strand
GGCAGCTACGAAGACCGTCGGCAGCTACGAAGACCGTCGGCAGCTACGAAGACCGCTGCAGCCCAGAAGCCCGCCAACAGCCAACGAAGAAATCAACCGACAGCCGCTCCATCAGCCGACCCCTTAACCTCCCCCACATACCGACAATCCAACTCCAGAGACAATTCATCCATCCCCAGAATATCCACCTCCACCGCCGTCCCACGCTCAAACTCAGGCATGCCACCCACGCGAGTCACCAACGGCGCATTCGCAAACCGCACCAGGTCCTCCCGCAATACATGCGCCACCGTCCGCGTCACGCCATTCTGTTTCAGCCAGCGCAGGCACCAGTAGCGTTCCATCGCGCTCTGGAACTCGGCCCAGGCCGCGTACTGCGCGTCAAAGGCGCCGATGATGGCGAAGAGGTCCGCGTCGCGCGGCTTGAAGGGGGCGATCAGGCGGGCGGAGACGCCGTGTTCCACGGCGGCGATCAGTTGCCACTGGTTGACCAGGTCGACATAGCGGCGCAGCGGCGACGTGCTCCAGGCGTATTGCGGCACGCCGATGGCCTCGTGCGGCAAGGCCTGCGTGCTCATGCGTACGCGGCCGGCTTGCTGCGAGCGGTAGATGCCCGGCACGCCGTGCTGGTTCAGGAGGCCGCCCCACTGGTTGTTGGCCAGGATCATGTATTCGGCCACCATGCGGTCCAGCGGCGCGTTGCGCTGGCGCGGGACGAGGCGCACGGGCGTGTCCGGATCGTCGGGGTTGCCGTCCAGGTAGAAGCTGTACTCCACCCGCGAATTGTTTTCGGGCTTGCCGCGCACGTTTTCGCGCTGGGCGGACAAGGCCTGGGCCAGCTTCCAGAGCGGGCGCAGCCAGTGGCCGTAGGGCAGGTCGGCGGCCGGGTCGGCGAGGCTGGCTTCGGTGACCTGGCTGTCCAGCATGTTGTGGCGCAGGTTTTCGCGCACGACGATGCGTTCCAGGCGGGTTTCCGATTCGATGACTTCGCCGGTCTCGGGATTGGCCACGACGTACAGCGAGAGCGCGGGCACTTCGCGGCCGGCGTCCAGGGAGAAGGCCTGGATGACGCTGTCGGGCTGCATCGGGATCTTGTCGCCGGGCATGTAGACCGTGGACAGGCGGGCGCGGGCCAGTTTGTCGAGTTCGCTGTCGCGGGTGACGGACAGACCGGGCGCGGCCACGTGGATGCCGACGCGGACCCGGCCGTCGGGCAGGGTGGTCACGGAGAGCGCGTCGTCGATTTCCGTGGTGGTGACATCGTCCACGGAGTAGATTTCGGCGTCCGCCAGGGGCAATTCGCGGTCGATGGGCGGCAGTTCCACGTCGGGGAAGGCAAGACCGCGCGGGAAGTTGACGGCCAGGAACCGGCGCTTGTGCAGCGCGAGCGCGTGCGGCCAGGCGCCCAGTTCGAGCAGCAGGCGATCCGGGGTCTTGCCCAGCTTGGCGCAGGCAGCGTCCAGGGCCTTCCATTGCTGCGAGTTCTTGTCGGGGCGGATCAGCAGCGACTCGGCGGCCTGCGCGATCGGTTCGGGCAGGCGGCCCGCGGCCATTTCGTCGACCCATTCCTGCTGCTGCTCGGCCTGGCGCTGCTTCTTTTCCAGCGCGGCCAGGGCGGCGGCCAGGATGTCGGGCGGGGCGGGGCGGTAGCTGCCCT
>DALZRX010000764.1:0-1661 GCA_032015805.1 Achromobacter sp. | reverse complement strand
TGGCCCCACGCGTCAGGCAGCCGAACAACAGCGCGCGCAACAACACGCCCGCAATGCGGGCGCCACGCAAGCGGCCAAGCCCGCCAGCACCGCACCGCGCAATGCCGCCAAGCCATCCGATACCGACGCCGCTTTGCTGTCGGCGTTGATGAGCTATGGGCTGCCGCCCGCGTCTCCCCCTGGCACGCGCGTCTACAAGTCCGACGGTGTGTTCATGCGCGAGATGCCCGGTTCGCCGCTGGCCGAGCGCTTGAACGCATGCCGCAAGCTCAGTTTCTTTGAAGGCGAGCAGTGCCGTCTGCGCGTGTGCGCAGGGCAATGGGGCACGGCACCGGAATGCCCCACGCCGCAAGCCAACATCGAACCCTGAAGTCGCATCGCCCGCATCGGGCGGGCGTTATCAACGTCCTCGAAGAGGTTTTTGTTCCATGGCTGTGAACGCAAGCAACGGCAGTTTCAGCGCCGAGTCCCGCCTTTTCCGGCTGGACGGCGAAGGGGCGATGTCGTCCTTGCAAGTCGAAGGCTGGATCGCGCGCGAAGGGCTGTCGGCGCTGGGCGAAATGCGCGTGGTGGCGCTGGCCGAAGACGCCGCGCTGGACTTGAACGACATGGTGTCGCGCCCGGCCACCTTGTGGACCACATGCGCGGACGGCAGTGAAGCCGGTCGCAGCGGCGTCGTGCGCGAGGCCGAGATGTTGGGCGGCAATGCGGGCATGGCGCGCTATCGCCTGACCTTGGCGCCGTGGCTGTGGCTGGCTACGCAGCGGCGCGAAAGCCGCATCTACGAAAACCAGCCCGTGCTGGAAATCGTGCGGCACGTGCTGGACACCTACGAGGGCTACACCTACAAGCTGTCAGCCGAGGTCGAGACCCGTCTGGCCGACCTGCCCACGCGTCCCTACACCACGCAGTATCGCGAAACCGATTACGACTTTCTAACGCGCCTGTTGGCCGAGTCCGGTCTGGGCTGGACCACTGTGGAAGACGACAGCGCGCCTGCGCGCCATGCGGTGCTGATCTTTGCCGACAGCCGGACGCTGGCCGAAGACGCGCAGTCCGCCGGCGTGGGCGTTCGCTTCCAGCGCGCGCATGCCACCGAGTCGCAGGACGGCGTGCAGGTGTTTGCGCGCCGGCAACGCCGCAGTGTGGATCGCGTCACCGTGCTGGGCTGGCACGACAGCGGCAAGCACGCAATTTCCGGACAAGCCCTGGCGGGTCCGGCCAGTGGGGCCGATGACGAAAGCGCCGGGCTGGAGTGGTTCGAGTCCCTGGGCCACGGCGGCTCGCTGAACCAGGCGCATGCGCAGTTTCAGGCAATGTTGATGATGGAAGCGGTGCAGGCGAGCGCCGAGACGTTCGTCGGTCGCGGCAATGTGCGCACTTTCCGGTCGGGAACGCGTTTTACGCTGAACGACATGTCGCCGCTCGGTCCGTCCGGCGAGGCGGGCTTTGAACCCGTCTTCGCGCTGGACCTGGTGGAGCAGGTGGGCGTGAACAATCTGCCCGGCCAGGCGGACGCCAGCATGGCGGGCCGACTGGGCGCGCTGGATGATTTTCTTTGCTTTGAGGACGATGCCTCCGCTCAGCCGACCCACGACGATGACGGGCATCCGGGCGCCGGGCACCCGGGCGCCGGGCATCCGGGCGCCGGGCACCCGGGC
>DALZRX010000763.1:0-1661 GCA_032015805.1 Achromobacter sp. | reverse complement strand
TGGGCGAGGATCAGCTTGCGGCGCGTGAATTGCGCGGTGAGCCCACGGACGGCGACGATACGCCTGGGGGTTCCGTGATGGGCACGCCGGAACCGGCGCCCCGTTAGAACCAGCCTGCCGGGCGCGGCCAACCGCGTGCGCCGGCCGGGCTTACGCGAGGGTCATGCCGGCCATTGCCATCGTTGGCGCATGCCAGGCCGGCGCCTCGTCAAATCGTGATTTCGCCCGCGGCCTCGCGCCGCATGATGTCCTCGACCAGCACCAGGGCGGCTTCCAGCGTGAACTCGCCCTCCGCGATATGGTGCAACGCCGTGGCGACGTCGACCGTGGCGATTTCCATGACCTCGCCGTCTCGGTTGGCGGGCCGCGCGTCCGGCGCCAGGATGCACGTGCTGGTCAGGACGTCTTCAACCTGATAGCCCTCCGGCAGCCGGCGATGGATGCGCAGGATCGTGCGCAGCGGCGTGCGGCGCGCGAGGTCGGGTTCGTCCAGACCGGCCTCTTCGCCGCATTCGCGCACCAGCGCCAGTTCCAGGTCTTCGCCCCGCCCGGCTAGTCCGCCGACCAGCGTGTCCCACATACCGGGATCGGTGGACTTGCTCAGCGAGCGCCGCGCAACCCACAGCTTGCCATCCGGCGTCCAGGCGTTCAGGTGCACGGCCTTGGTCAAGAGGCCCAGCGGCCGCATGGCTGCGCGCTCGATCACGCCAAGCGTTTCGTCTCCATCCATGACGTCCAGCAATTCGTCGCGCCAGCCTCGCAGGCAGTTGGCCTGGCGCAACAGTTCTGCGGCCTGTTCCAGCACCGCGTCCAACGCATTGCCGGGGGCCAGGCCTTCGCCGATGCGCAGCGCGGTGTCGTCCGAGCGCGTTTCCGGCGCGTCGCGCAGCGCGTCGCAGGCGGCATGCGTGGCCCAGCCGCAGCGCCGCCCCGCTATATATAGAGCGCGCGCGCCCTCCGGGGCGGGCTCCTGCGCGCGGGAGCACAGGGCGGCATACAAATCGGACAACGGCTTTTGCATCGTGGCGCCATGGTGATGAGGTTGCGAGCAATTTTAAGCCACCCTGTTTACGGCTCGCGGTCAAGGGGGCGCGCCCAAGTGGGGGCAGGCCCCACGAATTCAAGAGCACTAAATTACATCTGTTTGCGCGTCCGCTATAATCCGCCAGTTTCTTTGTGATTTCGAGAGGGAACGACAGGGCCGCTCTATCTCCCTGCATCGCCCTGCCATCTAATAATTGCGTGTTGCCCGTATTCCGGTGACTTCCGCCACCAGCAAATGGGCCTTCGCGCCGTATTTCGAGGTAAGCATGAAGAAGTGGAGAGGGATACTGGGGGCTTGTGCGATGCTGATTGGCGGCGTGGCCGGTGCCCAGGTGCAAAACATGCCCGGCGGTCCGAAGGTCAATCAGCTGAACCTGCATGAAGGCGTCACCGCGATTTCGCGCGACATCATGTGGCTGCATTGGTTGCTGCTCACGATCTGTATTGTGATTTTCATCGGCGTCTTCGGAGTGATGTTCTACTCCATCTGGGCGCACCGGAAGTCCCGCGGCCACAAGGCGGCGACCTTCCACGAACACCTGGGCGTCGAAGTCGCCTGGACCGTCATCCCCTTCATCATCGTCATCGCCATGGCGCTGCCGGCCACCAAGACGGTC
>DALZRX010000762.1:0-1662 GCA_032015805.1 Achromobacter sp. | reverse complement strand
CAGGTGCACGATGCCGATGCCCAGCGCCGTCCGGTCGAAGCCCGGACGCGCCACGTGCGCGGGCAGACCGGCCAGCGCCGCGGCGTCCAGGCGGCCGCCGTCGCCTACCAGTTCCATAGCGTGCCGTCGTGCTGCAACCGGTTCACGGGCAGGTAGGCGCGCTGATAGGGATACCGGGCCGCCAGCTTCTCGTCGATGTCGACACCATGGCCAGGAACGTCGCCGGGATACAGCATGCCCTGCTCGAAGGTGTAGGCGTGCGGGAAGACGGCGTCCGTTTCCTCGGTGTGGCGCATGTACTCCTGGATGCCGAAGTTGGGCACCCACAAGTCGAAGTGCAGCGCCGCTCCCATGCAGACCGGCGACAGGTCCGTGGCGCCATGGCAGCCGGTACGCACCTGGTGGAGCGAAGCCATATCGGCAATGCGGCGCAGGTGCGTGATGCCCCCGGCGTGGACGACCGTGGTGCGGATGTAGTCGATGAGCTGGTTCTGCACCAGGTCCTTGCAGTCCCAGATAGTGTTGAAGATTTCGCCCACCGCCAGCGGCGTGGTGGTGTGCTGGCGGATCAGCCGGAAGGCCTCCTGGTTCTCGGCGGGCGTGGCGTCCTCCATCCAGAACAGGCTGTAGGGCTCCAGGGACTTGCCCAGGCGGGCGGCTTCGATGGGGGTCAGGCGGTGGTGCACGTCGTGCAGCAGGTGATGCTCGAAACCGAGCTTTTCGCGGACACGCTCGAACAGCTGGGGCGCATGGCGCAGGTATTTTTCGGTGGACCAGTCGTGTTCGCTGGGCAGGTCAGCGTCCGCGGGTTCGTAGAACAGCGTGCCACGCCCCACGCCATAAACCTTTTCCAGCCCCGGCACCCCGCTTTGCGCGCGGATGGCGCGATAGCCCATGTCGGCGTAGCGCAGCACCTCGTCCACGGTGTGCTCGATGTCCGAGCCGTTGGCGTGGCCATAGACCATCACGCCGCTGCGGCTCTTGCCGCCCAGAAGCTGATACAGCGGCAGGCCGGCGGCCTTGGCCTTCAGGTCCCACAACGCGGTGTCCACGCCCGCGATGGCGGTCATGGTGACCGGCCCGCGCCGCCAGTACGCGCCCTTGTACAGGTATTGCCAGATGTCCTCGATCTGGTGCGCGTCGCGCCCGATCAGGCAGGGGATGACATGCTCGGTCAGGTAGGCGGCCACCGCCAGTTCGCGTCCGTTCAGCGTCGCGTCGCCGATGCCGGTGAGACCCTGGTCGGTTTCAATCTTCAGGGTCACGAAGTTGCGGCCCGGAGAACAGACAATCACGCGTGCATTCGTAATCTTCATCTTGGCTTCCGGCTACAGGGGAGGGACGGCCGCGCAGCGCGGCCGGGGGATCAGAACGTCACCATCACTTTCATCGCCTGCTGCCGGTCGCCCGCCAGCGCAAAAGCGTCATGCACGCGCGCGACGGGCATCGCCGCCGTCAGCAGCGGCGACACGTCCACGAGACCGCGGGCAAGGCAATCCACGGCCATCGCGTATTCATCCACGAAGCGGAAGCTGCCGATGCACGACAGGCTCTTGACCATGATCTGGTTGAATGGGCAATGCTCGCTGCTGCCGCTGAGCGTGCCCACGGTGACGACGACGCCGCGCGGACGCGCGGCGCGCAGGCAGCTCGCCAGCCCCG
>DALZRX010000761.1:0-1662 GCA_032015805.1 Achromobacter sp. | reverse complement strand
CGTCGCCCATCTTCATGTAGAGCATGCCCAGGTGCGCGCGGAACCCGGGCGGCAGCTCGGCGTTGCCCGCGCGTGCGGTCTCGATGTTCTTTTCCATCTCGAGCGTCTGGGTCGCGTAGTCGCCGCCATCGTCCTTCAGGTAGGCGTAGACCGAGCCCTGGTAGGACTGCCAGCTATACATGGATTTGGGCTGTTGCACGCAGGCAGACAGCACGCCGGCCAGGGCGGCGATCGCCAGCGCGCGGCCGGCGCGCGCGGCGGTGGCGCGGCGTTGGTGGGAATGGTTCGACATGCAGGCCTCCCTCAGTTCCGGGCGGGCTGCCAGGCGCCCTGTTCGATGCCGTCGACCAGGCGGTCCACGGCTTCGCGGATTGCCAGGTCAAGCACCTTGCCGTTCAGCGTGGAGTCGTAACCGGCCGTGCCGCCAAAACCGACGACTTCGCGGTTGGACAGGCTGTATTCGCCGGCGCCAGACGCGGAATAGACCACTTCCGAGGTCGTGGCATCCACCACGTTCAGGTCGACCTTGGCGTAGGCCACCTGTTCCTTGCCCCGGCCAAGGATGCCGAACAACTGCTGGTCGCCCGTGACCTTGCGGCCGAAGGCCGTCACATCGCCCGTGACGACGTAGCGCGCGCCCTTGATCTGGGCAGCCTTCTTGTTGAACGCGGCTTCCTGGGCGATTTCGGACAGGTTGTCGCGGTCCATCACCTGGAAGCGGCCGCTGCGCTGCAGGTGGCTGACCAGAATCGTCTTGGCCTGGCCGCCGAGGCGATCCACGCCGTCCGAGAACACGCCACGCAGGTAGTTGGTGCGGTTGTCGAACTTGCCGACGGAAATGGGGCTGCGCACGCCTGCGTACGGCTTGCTGGCCGCCGCAACGGCCGGCACGGCCAAGGCTTGGGAACGCTCAGTGGCGCAGCCCGCAATCACCGTCGACAGCACTGCCAACGCCCCGATCTTTACAACCTTGTTCAACATCATCCTCTCCAGTCCGCTCGCGCCGCGATCACGCGGGCGGCATCCGTCCATTGAATTGAAGGCCGAGTATAAGTAATGACGTACTTGGATACTATTTGAAATAAAGCCAATAATTGGGGTCTTTTTGAGGCGCAACAAGGAAATTCCGGATTAAGGCCTAACCAATTGGTATGGGTTTCAGGGTTGATGCGCCCGTCGCGCCGCCGACGCGCCCTACACTGCCTCATCGCAGCGCGGCCCGATGCGTCAGCGCACCAAACGACGGGAGCCCATCCTGGTATGAACGACTTGACGCCCGACGACTCGTCCTGGCTTCGCCCGCGGTTTCTGCTTGCGGTGGTCCTGACCGGCCTGTTCGCGGGCCTGGGCGGCATGCTGCTCGGCATGCTCCTTCACACTGTCCAGCACCTGGCGTACGGCTACGGCGGCGGTCAGATGATCAGCCACGAGACCTTCCTGGAAGGCGTGCAGGCAGCCAGCGGACCGCGCCGCGTGCTGGCGCTGGTGCTGTGCGGCCTGGCAGCGGGTGGCGGCTGGTGGCTCATCTTTCGCTTTGGCCGTCCCCTGGTGAGCGTGAACGCAGCGGTGTCCGACCCGACTCGCCCCATGCCGCCCGCGACGACGATGGCGCACGCCATTCTGCAGATCGTGACCGTCGGCCTCGGATCGCCGCTGGGGCGC
>DALZRX010000760.1:0-1667 GCA_032015805.1 Achromobacter sp. | reverse complement strand
CCAGCCAGCCCAGGCAGGCGCCGATGCGCAGGCGCGTCGACGGCTTGACGCGGCCGAACCATTTCAACAGGGAAACCAGCGTGCGCGTTTTTCTATCGTTCATGGATGTGGAATGAGACCGGGCGGCGGAATCGGCGGGCGTCAGGTGGCCGGGGGCGACGGTTCGGCGTCGGGCGCCGGGGTGGCGCCACGCGGGGTCTTGTAGCGGTTGTAGCTCCAGATGTACTGGTCCGGGCAGCGGCGGATCAGCGTTTCCATCGCGGCGTTGATGAGGGCGGCCTGGGCCTCGGGTTCGGCGGGCAGCGGCTCGGGCACCCGGACGTAGTGGATGCGCCACCCGCGCCCCTTGGGCAGGCGCTCGCCGGCGGTCAGGATGATGGGCACGTTCGTCTGCGTTGCCAGCTTGCCGGGCAGTGTCATGGTGTAGGCCAGCCGTCCGAAGAAGGGCACCCACACGCCATCGCCGACGCTGGGCGCCTGGTCGGGCAGCATGCCGACGGACTCGCCGCGGCGCAACGCGCGCACGAATTCCCGCACGCCCTGCATGTTGGCCGGCACGGCGTTGACGGCAGAGCTGTTGCGCGCCGTTTCCAGCAGGGGCGCCAGCGCCTCTTTGCGCGGTGGGCGGAACATCACCGTCATGGGCATTTGGCGGGCCAGGTAGCGGGCGGTGATCTCGAAGCAACCCAGGTGCGGCGTCAGAAAGAGGATGCCGCGGTTTTCGGCGCGGGCGGCGGCGACCACGTCGTCATCGTCGGAGATCACCTGCGCCAGGCTTTCCTGGTTGCGGAACCAGACACGGGGATTTTCGAGGATCATCGCGCCGGCTTCGGCGGCTGCGCGCCGGGCAAACGCCGCATCGGGGTAGCCGGCCTGCGCCGCGTTTGCCTGCAGGCGCCGCCGGTATTTGCCCGGCAAGGCGTAGACGGCGCGGCCCGCAAATCGCCCGATCGCATGCGCGACAGGGAGCGGCAGGGCGGCAAAAAGTCGGAACAGGGGCAGCAGCATTCGTCAAAAGGATGAAGTCGGGCAGGGTAATACCGCTGATCGGGGTATATGCATACACCCCGGCCGCAAGCATAAGAACGGCATTTTCGCTTAAAATGCGCCCAGTCGCCGAGTTAACCGACAACTTGCGGGGCGACGGCAGGGGTACGGCGTTCTGCGCGGCCTTTGCCAAATCCGCTAAAGCGTCGCGCCCAGTTGGCATTGCAGTGCAGACCGGGGTGCAACGCGCCTCGAGAACCTATGCGCCGGCAAGACCGGACACTAAGGACGCATCTGTGGCCAACAACGATTTTCTCTTCACTTCCGAATCCGTCTCCGAAGGGCACCCCGACAAGGTTGCCGATCAGATCTCCGATTCGATCCTCGACGCCATCTTCACGCAGGACCCGAACGCGCGTGTCGCAGCCGAAACGCTGTGCAACACCGGTCTGGTCGTGCTGGCTGGCGAAATCACCACCACCGCCAACGTCGACTACATCCAGGTCGCGCGCGACACGATCCGCCGCATCGGCTATGACAACACCGAATACGGCATCGACTACAAGGGTTGCGCGGTGCTCGTCGCCTACGACAAGCAGTCGCCCGACATCGCGCAGGGTGTGGACCGCAGCTCGGAAGACTACCTGAACCAGGGCGCGGGCGACCAGGGCCTGATGTTC
>DALZRX010000759.1:0-1675 GCA_032015805.1 Achromobacter sp. | reverse complement strand
CCGCGCCGTGCTGCGGGGCCGGAAACGGCGCGGCGCGACCGCGAACGTGCCGCGCCCCTGGCGCCGCTCGATGAGGCCATCGGAGGCCAGCGCATCAAGCGAGCGGCGTATCGTCAGGCGGGACACGCCGTACTCGGCGGCCAGCGCGTTCTCGCCCGGCATGGCCTTGTCCGAGGCGAATCCACCCGCTTCCAGCCGCTGTTTCAGCAGCAGGTAGACCTTGTGATAAAGCGGCAGCGGGCTGTCGGGCACGATAGGGGCTCCTGGTTCGGGTTCAGTCGACGGTCGCGCCGGTGAACTTGACGATCTCGGCGTAGCGCTCGATGTCCTTGCGCACGAAAGCGTCCAGTTCCTGCGGGCTGCTGCTCACCGCACTGGCGGCCTCGCCCTCGAGCAATTTGCGGAATGAAGGCGTATCGACGGCCTTGCGCGCGGCCGCATTGAGCGCCGCCAGTTTGTCCGCCGGCAGCTTCGCCGGACCGAAGAGTGCGAACCACGCGTTCGATTCGAAACCCTTGATGGTATCGCCGATGGGCGGCACGCCCGGAAACTGGGGCAGCGCCTGCGGGCTGGTGACCCCCAGGGCCCTGAGCGCGCCGCTCTTGATGTGCGGAAGCGCATTGAGCGAACTGGCGAACATCATGTCCACCTGGCCGCCGAGCAGGTCAGTGATGGCGGGCGCCGTGCCCTTGTACGGCACGTTCAGGATGTCCAGCCCCGCCATCATCTTCATGCGCTCACCGGCCATGTGCAGCGACGATCCGATCGCGCCCAGCGCCATCGTGTGCTTGCCGGGGCTGGCTTTCACCAGCGATACGAACTCCGGCATCGTCTTTGCCGGGAAATCCTTGCGCACGACCAGCACGCTGGGCACGTTGGCCAGCATGCTGATGGGCGTGAAGTCGGTCACCGGGTCGAATGGCAGATTGCGGTACAGCGTGGCGTTGATGGAGAAGCTGGTGAATGTGACCAGCAGCGTGTTGCCGTCGGGGTTGCTCTTGGCGACATAATCGGCGGCGATGTTGCCGCCCGCGCCCGGCTTGTTCTCGACCACCACGGGGCGCTTGAGATCCAGCGCCATGTGTTGGGCGATGCTGCGCGCGACGGTGTCGGTGGTGCCGCCCGGCGGCGCGCCCACAACCAGTCTGATGGCGTCGCCCTGCGCCAGGGCAGGGGCAAGTGGCAGGGCAAGCGCGGCGAGCAGTGCGCAGCCCGCGGCGATCCGATGCAGTCCCGGCATGATGTGTCTCCTGATATGTTGTATTGAGGACAATACAAGTATAGGGATACACAGGCGGCGATGATATGCCGGGGCGGGGGATTTGCGGGCGGGGTTTTCCAGTAGGAAAGTGGGGATGCGGGCGGAATCAATCCGCCCGAGGGTTCAGCACGCGCGCGGCCAGCAGGCCGCTGCGCACGGCGCCCTCCAGCACTCCGGGATAGCCGGTGTCGGTCCAGTCGCCGGCCAGGGCCAGCGTTGGCCACGGCGTGGAATTCAGCGGGCGGGTGAGGCCCGGCACCGCCGCGAAGGTCGCGCGCTTTTCAATGAACAGTTCTGCGGCGGCCACCTCCGGCATCGGCGGCAGCCTGACCGGATACGCGGCCGCCTGCTCGGCCACCTGGTCGATCAAGGCCTCGATGACCTGGCGCCGGTTGCGTTCGCCCATGCCGACCG
>DALZRX010000758.1:0-1679 GCA_032015805.1 Achromobacter sp. | reverse complement strand
GGCGCGGCTGCCAGCGCGGCCACCCACAACAGGCAGGCGCGGCCCGCGGATAGACACACGTTGCGCATGCGCGTTCCTTGGATTGGCCCCGGCGCGGGGCTGCCGGAGCGATCCAGGAAGTATAGGTTGGCGTTCCGGCCCGCAAGTGACGATTGCATGGCGGTGGCGAACGGCGTTCGCCTCGCGGTGTCACGAATGCGTCATTCGGCGCCTCTAGCATGGCGGCTTTTGTCGGGCGGCCGCCCGTAGCCACTGCCATGCCAGGCGATTTCCATATGCGTGCGCGTTCATGATCGGCGTCTTTCCGGGGTTTGGCGCTGCGCTGCGCGCGTGCCTGGCGCTGGGGTTGTGCACGCTGGCGGCACCGGCAAGGGCGGAACCGCCAGCCCGGCCGATTGCGTTCGCGATCGCGGCGCAACCCTTGGCGCAGGCACTCGCCGAATACAGCCTTGCCAGTGGCCTGACGGTGCTGGTGGACACCGCACTGACGGAGGGGCGGCAGGCGCCCGCCGTGGTGGGAAATTACCGCCCGGACGAGGCACTGCGAAAGCTGCTGGCGGGCTCCGCCCTGGCCATCCGGTATGCCAGTGCGCAGTCATTTACGTTGGTCGCCGAAACCGCTCCGGCGGGTGGCCGACAGTCTCCACAAGGCAGGCGCCTGCGCGACACGCAATATGCGGCGGTGCTTCAGGACGCGGTAAAGCGTGCGCTGTGCGCGGCGGCTGCGACCCGACCCGGGAACTACCGGGCGCTGATGCAGCTATGGTTCGACAAGGCATGGCACGTCAGCCGGGTGAGCTGGGTGGCGACGACGGGATCTCCCGCATTGGACAGCCAATTGGAAGCGGCGCTACGGGGCGTGGCCGTGGGGCCGCTGCCCGTGGGCATGGCTCAACCGGTCACGGTGCTGCTCGAGCCCGCCAGCGCTGGAGATTGCGCAGGTTTGCCGGGAGCCACCCGTGCGCGATAGCAAACCGGATGGCTCATTGCTTTCGATATTCCTTGAGCGCTACAACGACTTTCGCGGCCAGCTCAAGCGGCGGCTGGGCTCAGAGGATCTGGCGCATGACGCCATGCAGGAAACCTTTCTGAAGGTGAGCGACCTGCCTCCCAGTTCGTCGATCCAGCAGCCGGCGGCGTATCTCTTCCGCGTGGCGCTGAACATCGCCGAAGACCAGCGTCGCAGGGACTCCCGTTTGCTGACGGGGGTGGAAATCAGTGAGCTCATCAACATGACGGACGAGGCGGCCGATCCCGCGCGCATTGCGCAGGGCCGCAGCCAGATCGACGCATTTCGCCGCGCGCTGCGCGGATTGCCCGAGCGTACGCAGCAGATGCTGCTGGCGGCTCGCGTGCACGAGTTGCCGCATGCGGAGATCGCGCGCCGCTATGGGGTGTCCGAGCGCATCGTGTCCAAGGAACTCAAACGCGCGCTGGACCACTGTGCGCGAGCGCTGCAAGCGTCGGATGGCGCCGCGCCATCCCAACGCGCGCCCGCGCGGCATGCACCGGATCAGGACGAAGGACCATGGCGCTGACGATGATCATGCCCGGAAAAAAACACGACAAGGACGCGCTGGCGCGCGAGGCCCGAGCGTGGCTGCTGACGCTGACGTCGGGCCGCGCGACGGAAGCCGACGCGGCGGCATTCCGGACCTGGTTGGGCGCCAACCCGGCAC
>DALZRX010000757.1:0-1680 GCA_032015805.1 Achromobacter sp. | reverse complement strand
CGGATCGGGCCGACAACGTCATCCGGTTGGCGAACGGCTGTGTCTGCTGCTCGATGGCCGGCGGCCTGGACGATGCGCTGGCGCGCGTGCTGGCGCTGGACCCCTTGCCGCAATGGGTCGTCATCGAGGCGAGCGGCGTATCGGATCCGGGCCGCATTGCGCAGGTCGGCATGGCCGACCCCATGCTGCAACTGGAAGGCGTGGTGGTGCTGGCCGATGCCGGCGCCATCCGCGAGGTCGCGGCCGATCCGCTGCTGGCCGACACCGTGCAACGGCAGCTCAGATCGGCCGACCTGCTGGTGCTGAACAAGACCGACCTGGCGGCGCCGGCCGATCTGGACGCAGTGGAGGCCTGGCTGCGCGATGCCAGTGGAGGCGCACCCGTGATGCGGGCGCGAGAGGGGCGGGTGGACCTGCGCCAACTGAGCGGCGAAGACGTGACGATGGGAAGCGGGCCCCCGGACCGGCGCGGCCATGTCTGCAACGCCGGCTGTGATCACGGTGGCGATCATGGCAGCGGGCACGCGCGGCTGCCCGATCCTTTGGCAGATCCCGTTCATCCGTTCCTCGGAGGGTTGTGGCGTGCGCCCGCGCTCCTGGATGCGGACGCGCTGGCCGCCTGCCTGAAGCAGTTGCCTCGGCACGTGCTGCGGGCCAAGGGCTGGGTGCGCACCGACCGCCACGGCTGGGTGCTCGTGCAGTTCGCCGGGCGGCGCGTGCGCTTTGACACGCAGGCGAGCGTGCCGGATGCGCTGGAGCCTGAAGCGCCGGCGCTGGTGGTGATCGGCATGCGGGGCGTCACGGACATGCAGGCAATTGGCGCGCGTCTGGATCGGGCCGCGTCGGACGCCATCGAAAGCGCGCGCGATACGCGCCTTGCCACGCCGGTGCGCTAGTTCTGGTGCAAGCGATTTCCCGCGTCTGGTCCTAGCCCCTGGCATTCCCCGAACGTACCTTGAAGGTTCAGCGTGGACGCATATCGCGCCGCGCCAGAGAAGGAGGGTAGGCAATGCAAAAGACCGTCACCGTGGAAATGCTGGCCGAATTCGCGGCCGCCTGGAACCGGCACGACATCGATGCCCTGATGTCGTTCATGAGTGAAGACTGCGTGTTCGAGACCGTGGGCGGTCCGGAGCAATACGGCAGCCGCCATTCGGGTCCGGAAGCGGTGCGCGCGGCGTTCGCCGCGGCCTGGAAGAACTTCCCCGACGCGCAATGGGAAAACGGTCGGCATTGGGTGGCGGGCGATCGGGGCGTCTCCGAATCCACGTTCCGCGGCACGGCGGCGGACGGCTCGCGGGTCGAGGCGGACATGGTCGACGTCTTTACATTCCAGGACGGCAAGATCCGCGTGAAGAACGCCTTCCGCAAGCAGCGCCCGGCCCTGCAGGCCAGGGCCTAGATCACGCCATGGATACGCAAATGTCGATCGGCATTCCCCGGCCGGCGGCCGCGACCGGCGCCGGCATCAACGCCTACAACCCGGCCTACGATCCGCTGGTGTCGCCGCCGGGCCGCGGCCAGGATTACGCGCCCACTTATTGGGTGGCGACGGCCGGCGCACCGCCGGAAGACGACGGGCCGATCAGCGGTGACGTCGATGCCGACGTGGTGATCGTCGGCTCCGGCTTCACGGGCCTGTCGGCCGCACTGGCGCTGGCGCGCGAATTCGGCGTGAAG
>DALZRX010000756.1:0-1685 GCA_032015805.1 Achromobacter sp. | reverse complement strand
AGGTGCCCTTGAACGGCACGTGCAGCATCGTCACGCCAGCCATGGCCTCGAAATAGGCGCCGGTCAGGTGCACGGACGACCCGATGCCAGGCGACGCGTAGGTCAGCTTCTTGTCCGACGACTGCTTGGCCGCCTTGATCACGTCGGCAACCGTCTTGTAGGGCGACTTTGCGCTGACGGCGATGACGTTCGGCGTCGTCGACACCAGCGCGATGGGCACGAGGTCGCGCTCGGGGTCGAACGGCATGTTGCTGTAGAGGAACTGGTTGATCGTCTGCGTGCCGATGGTGCCCAGCCCCAGCGTATAGCCGTCGGCCTTGGCTCGCGCCACGTAGGCCATGCCTATGTTGCCGCCCGCCCCCGGCTTGTTCTCGACCAGCACCGTCTGTTTCAGTCCGGGCTGCAGCGCGTTGGCGATGGCGCGGCCGAAGAGGTCCGCCCCGCCGCCCGGCGGGTACGGCACGACGACGGTCACGGGATGTTCGGGATAGCCCGCCGCGTGCGCGGCGGGCAGCGCCAGAACGGCCAGCGCGGCAAGGGCGATGCGCCATCCGGGGCGCGGATGCGGCAATTGCGTCATGGTCTCGTCTCCTATCGAATCCGCTGATTGCGGATTTCTTTTTAAAGTACGTAAATACGTACTATATTCATAAGAACATAGAAAACCGACAGGAGACAAGCAGATGAAACGCTGGACGCAACGCCCCGAAGGTTCCACGTGGGGCGACTTCGGCCCGGACGACGAACTCGGCCGCCTGAACCTCCTGACCGAGGAAAAGGTGCTGCAGGCGGTGCGCGAAGTCCGCGCCGGCAAGGTTTTCTGCCTGTCGCTGCCGCTGGACCTGCCCGGCGGCAACGTGCTGAATCCGCGGCGCCATGCGCCCACGCTCAAGCCCACCTTCCGCGAGGGCACGCCCTATCTGAACTTCGCAATGTCGCAGGTGCAGCCGGAGGCCATCGACGTGCTGTCGGACGACCAGGTCACGCTGTCCATGCAGTACTCCACGCAATGGGATGGCCTGTGCCACGTGGGCGCGATGTTCGACATCCAGGGCGACGGCCAGGCGCGCCGCGTCTACTACAACGGGTATGCGGCCGGCGTGGACGTGTTCGGCGGCGCCGATCCGGACACATCCGAAGCCGCCTGCTGCCCGCCGGGCGGCTCTTACGCGCGCAAGCTGAGCGTCAGCCGCTATGCCGAAAAAGGCATGCAGGGCCGCGGAGTCCTGGTGGACCTGGCGCGCGCCTTCGGTCCGGGCCGCACGGTCGTGGGCCATGACCAACTTCAGGCCGCCATGCGCGAACAGGACGCCGTGCCCGAACCCGGCGACATGCTGGTGCTGCGTACCGGTTTTGCCGAAGCGGTCGTGGCCATGAATGGCCAACCCGATCCGCACAGGCTCGAGGAAACCGGCGCCGTGCTGGACGGCGCCGATCCTGCCCTGCTCGACTGGATCAGCCGATCCGGCATCGCCGCGATCTGCGCGGACAACTACGCGGTGGAGTCGTATCCGGCCCGCACGTCTAGTCCCGGCCACTCCATCCTGCCGCTTCATCACCACTGCCTGTTCAAGCTGGGCGTGCCGCTCGCGGAACTGTGGTACCTGAAGGATCTGGCCGACTGGCTGCATGCGCACGGCCGCAGCCGGTTCCTGCTGACCGCCCCGCCGCTGCGCATGCCCGGC
>DALZRX010000755.1:0-1689 GCA_032015805.1 Achromobacter sp. | reverse complement strand
GCGAACCGGCCGCGCCGCCGCGCCTGGGCGAACACACCGCAGCGGTGCTGGCGCGCGTGCTTGCGATGGACGATGGCGCGCTGGACCGCCTGCGCGCACAAGGCGCCATCGCCTGACCCGTCCGGAACGCCGCCATCGCGCCGTCTCGTGCGGCGTTCTCTCGCCAGGAGCCCGCCATGGATTTGCGCCATCTGCAGCAGTTTCTCGTCCTTGCCGAAACGCTGAACTTCCATCGCGCCGCGGAAAAACTGCACATGTCCCAGCCGCCGCTGTCGGTGTCGATCCGCAAGCTGGAAGAACTGGTCGGCGTGCCGCTCTTCGTGCGTGGCCGCCAGGGCGTCAAACTCACGGAAGCCGGGCTGGCGGCGATGGATGAAGCGCGCCGCGCGCTGTTCCATGCCGAGCAGTTCCGGCTGGCCGCCCGCGCGGGCGCCGCCGGAGAAGGCGGCACGCTGCGAATCGGCTTCGTGGGATCGGCCACGCACAGCGTGCTGCCGCGCATCCTGCCACTGTTTCGCCAGCGCTATCCGGCCGTCACCGTGGTGCTGCGCGAGGCGACCTCGATCCGCATCATGCAGGAGCTGGAAGAAGACACACTGGAAGTCGGCATCGTGCGCGTGCCGGTGGCGATGGGATCCAACGTGCGGCTGTCGCCGCTCACGACAGAGAATTTTGCGCTGGCCGTGCCCAAGGCGCACCCGCTGGCGCGGCGCCCGCGCGTGCGCCTGATCGACCTGGCGCAGGAGCCGTTCATCATGTACACGGCCACGGAAGCCGCGGGCCTGCGCATGGCGGCGATCAACGCGTGCCAACTTCGCGGCTTTACGCCGCGCATCACGCAGGAAGCGGTACAGGTGCAGACCTTGCTGAGCCTGGTCGAAAGCGGACTGGGCGTGGCCCTGGTGCCGGCAGGCGTCAGGCGCCATCCCGGTACAAGCGTCGTCTACAAGACCCTTGCCGACTTTCCCGCCGGGGCCTCCATCGGCATATCGCTGGCATGGAACCCGGCATCCGAACGCAGCGCCACGCGCAACCTGCGCGAAATGGCCAGCCATGCGTTTCGCGACAAAAACACGATGTAACGCCCCCCGCTTGCGGCAATGCCGCAGGCAGGCTTAGGATGGAGCATGTGTTGATGTTCGATCCTCACCACCGATTCAGGAGCACATCGTGAAGACAGTTGCTGAGCTTCTCAGGGAAAAGGCCAATCACGCCGTTGTGACGGTTACGCCGGATTCGTCGGTCTTCGACGCGATCAAGACGATGGCCGACCGCAGCATCGGGGCGGTGGTGGTGGTGGAAGGCGACGTGGTGCTGGGCATGCTGACCGAACGCGACTACGCGCGCAAGATCGTGCTGCAGGACCGCTCGTCGCGTACGACCAAGGTGCGCGACATCATGACGGATTCGGTCTATTACGTCAGTCCCACGGACACGCGGGAACACTGCATGGCCATGATGACCGAGCGGCATTTCCGCCATCTTCCGGTCATCGACAACGACAAGCTCATCGGCCTGCTGTCTATCGGCGACCTGGTCAAGGACGTGATGAGCGAGCAGAAGTTCATCATCCACGAACTCGAGCGCTATATCACGGGAGAGCGGGGCTGACGGCAATCGGTGGGCTCGGCGGCGCGGGGCTGGCCGGCTGAGCATCGCGGGCCGCGGCCGGCCGCACTTAGCTGGCCG
>DALZRX010000754.1:0-1696 GCA_032015805.1 Achromobacter sp. | reverse complement strand
TTGGGGGAGAGGATTTCCATGTTGCAGCCGCCAAGCAGCATGACCGCGCCGACGCTGAATATGCGCGTAAGGGTCGCAAGGAGGGGGTGTTTCACGTACAGCCTTGGATGGAAAGGTGGGAAATGCTGCAAAGCAGCAGACTGGAATGCTGCTAGGCAGCAACCTCCATCCTATCGGCTTGATCTTGGTCAAGCCTGCGACGAATGGTCGCATTGCTTGGGAGAAATCCGGCCCGGGAAGGGCAGATTCAGGGTTTTCCTAGGGGAGCAGAAGCCCCGGGGAGAGGGGTGGGGTGCGACGATATGTCGCACCTGCACACGGGGGTGTTGTAAAGATGTGTCGCCCCGCACAAATCATTCGGCGACGACCTCGCGTTCTGGCCCCGGTTTTTTTGCCAGCTTGCGCTGAAGCGAGCGGCGGTGCATGCCCAAGAGGCGTGCCGCCGCGGAAACATTGCCACCGGTCTCGTGGAGCGCCTGGTGAATGTGCTCCCATTCTAGGCGGTGCAACGGCGTCATGGTCGTTTCGATCGTAACTGTTTCTGGCTTCACCAGGCCCAGCGTACGCAAGATCATGGGCGCGGTGGCCGGCTTGGGCAGGTAGTCGTCGGCGCCGCGCTTGATGGCTTCGACGGCGGTGGCGACGCTGGCATAGCCGGTGACCAGCAGGATGCGCATGTCCTCACGCAGCGCGCGCAGCGGGCGGATCAGCGTCAGGCCGGAGTCTTCGCCCAGGCGCAGGTCGACCAGCGCGAAGGCCGGCCGGATCTCCTCGGCCACGCGCAGCGCCTCGGCGATGCCAGTGGCGGTTCGGGTTTCGAGGCCCCGTCGCGACAGGCTGCGTTGCAGGGTGCGCACATAGAGTTCGTCGTCGTCGATCAGCAGGCCAAGATCGTTTGCATTCATCACATTCAGGTCCCGGGGGTGCCGAGAGGCAAATAAAAGCGGATGCGGGTGCCGCCGCCATCGGCCGCGGTCATGGTCATTTCGCCGCCCATCTGTTCGACCGTGGCGTGCGACAGCGCCAGGCCCACGCCCAGCCCTCCCGGCTTGCCGCTGTTGAACAGACTGGTTGCCGGCAGCACGGCATGGTCGGGGTCGAAGCCCTGTCCGTAGTCCCGGACTTCGCCGCGCAGGGCGCCGTAACCGTATTCCAGATGCAGGTCCACGCGCGGCGCGTCGGCGGTTTCGCCCGCGTCGGCCGCGTTGTTCAACAAGGCCTGCAAGAGGTGGGCGATGGCCGGATCGACGCGCAGGCTGGTGGGCAGGGTGCCGGAGCGCTGCAGGTCGATGGTCGGGCGGATCAGGCGCCATTGCCCCACCACGCGAACCAGGTCCACGGCGGTTGGGACCGCCAGATTGCGGATGCGTTCCCGGCACAGGGCCAAGAGCTGGCTCAGGGTGGTGACGTCGTCGCGCAGGTCTTCGTCGTCCTGGACCTCGGCGGCAATCTCGTCGGTCAGGAGCGTCATGGTGGCGAGCGGCGTGTTCAGCTCGTGCGCCATTGCCGCGGCGTGGGTCGCCAGGGCGACGATGCCTTCGTTGCGGGTGAAGCGTTCGCGCAGGCGGGCGAGTTCGCGCTCACGGGCCCGCATGTCGGCGGCCAGCCGGGTCGAGAATACCAGCACCACGACGACCGAAATCAGGAAATTGGCGCCCAGGCCCCACAAGAGCAGGCTGTGGGGATCGACGTCGCC
>DALZRX010000753.1:0-1700 GCA_032015805.1 Achromobacter sp. | reverse complement strand
CGGCCACCGCGCGCGGCTTGTACTCGCCCGCCAGGATCGTGGACGCCGTGCGCGCGGCGATCGAACAGCCCTTTGACGAAGGCCTGCGCATCGAACGCGCCCTGTTCCTGCAATGCCTGGACAGCCCGCAGCGCGCCGCGCTGGTCCATGCGTTCTTTGCCGAGCGCGAAACCGCCAAGATCCCCGAACTGAAAGAAGCCCGGTCCCGCCGGCTCGAACGCGTCGGCATCGTCGGCGGCGGCACCATGGGCGCGGGGATCGCCGTGGCCGTGCTGGACGCCGGACTGCCGGTGGTCATGGTTGAACAGGACGACGCTGCATTGGCCCGTGGCCGCGGCCGGGTCGAACAGGTCTATGACCTTTTGGTCAAGAAAGGCCGGATCACCGCCGACGAACGCGCGGCCCGCATGGCGCGCTACACGGGCGCCACCCACTACGACGCGCTGGGCGAGGCCGATCTCATCATCGAAGCGGTTTTCGAGGACATGAACGTCAAGCAGGCGGTCTTCGCGCAGCTTGACCGAGTCGCCAAGCCCGGCGCCGTCCTTGCCACCAATACCTCGTACCTGGACGTGGACCGGATTGCCGAAGCGACGCGTGGCCCGGCCGACGTGCTGGGCCTGCACTTTTTCTCGCCCGCCAACATCATGAAGCTGCTGGAAGTGGTGGTCGGCCAGCACACGGCGCCCGACACCGTGGCGACCGGCTTCGAGCTGGCGCGCCGGCTGCGCAAGATTCCGGTGCGCGCGGGCGTGTGCGATGGATTCATCGGCAACCGCATCCTGGCGGTGCACCGGCAGGCGGCCGACATGATGCTGGAGGACGGCGCCTCGCCCTACGACATCGACGCCGCCGTGCGCGCCTTCGGCTATCCGATGGGGCCTTACCAGATGGCCGACCTGGCCGGCGGCGACATCGGATGGGCCACACGCAAGCGCCGCGCCGCCACGCGCGACCCGGCGCTGCGGTATGTGCAGATCCCGGATCGTCTCTGCGAACGCGGCTGGTTTGGACAGAAGACCGGGCGCGGCTTCTATCTGTACCCCGACGGCGCGCGCCAGGGCACGCCTGACCCCGAGGTGCTTGCCATCATCGACGACGAACGCCGCCGCGCGGGCGTGACGCCCCGCCCCTTTACGCAGGATGACATCCTGCGCCGCTACCTGGCTGCGATGGTCAACGAAGCCGCCAACGTGCTGCATCAGGGCATCGCGCTGCGCCCCTCCGACATCGACGTGGTGTTCCTGTCGGGCTATGGCTTTCCGCGTCACCGCGGCGGACCGATGCATTACGCCGACAGCGTCGGCCTGTCCAACATCCTTGCCGACATCCGCAGCTTCGCCGACGAAGACCCCGCATTCTGGAAGCCGTCGGCGCTGCTTGTGCAATTGGCCGAAGCCGGCCGCACCTTCGGCAGCCTGAACGCCGCCTGACCCGAACATTCGATAGGAATCCCCATGCGCGAAGCTGTCATCGTTTCAACCGCCCGCACCCCCATCACCAAGGCGGGGCGCGGAGAATTCAACCTGATCGCAGGCCCCACACTGGCTGCGCACGCCGTGCGCGCCGCGGTGGATCGCGCGGGCATCGACCCCGCGCTGATCGAAGATGCCTTCATCGGTTGCGGCTATCCGGAAGGCGCCACCGGCCGCAACATCGGCCGCCAGGCCGTGATCCGCGCCGGCCTGCCGGTCAGCGTC
>DALZRX010000752.1:0-1714 GCA_032015805.1 Achromobacter sp. | reverse complement strand
CATCGGCAGCGGCATGCTGGGCGCCTGGGCGGGCGGCGCGCTGGCCCTGCGCGGCGTCCTGCGCACGCCGCCGCTTGTCACTCTCCGAGAAACCTGATGACGTCCCGCGTCCACACCATTACCGAACCCGTGGAAAATTCCCGCACCATGTTTGACCTTCTTGGCGGCGAAGCCGGCGTGCGCGCCCTCGTCGACCGATTCTATGACCTGATGGACATGGAGCCCGACCTCAAGGAATTGCGGGCCGCCCACGGCCCCAGCCTGGACGAGGCGCGCGACAAGCTCTTCTGGTTCCTGTGCGGGTACTTCGGCGGTCCGGACCACTATATAGAACGCTTCGGCCATCCCCGCCTGCGGGCGCGCCACCTGCCGTTTTCCATCGGCGAGGTCGAGCGCGACCAGTGGGTGACATGCATTGGCCGGGCCATGGAAGACGAGGGCATCGAACCCGTCCTCGTCGAACGCCTGCTCGAATCCTTCTACGGCGTTGCCGACTGGATGCGCAATCGTGAAGGCTGATGATCGTTCTGGCGCGCGGCGCACTTCCTGGGACGGTCCGCTGGCGGGGGCCATGCTGAGCGACGCCCAACGACTGGCGGACTCGGGGCCGGAAGTCTTCAACCCGGGGCATTACGGCGACCGGGCTCGGCCCGTGGACGCCGGCGGGCGCCAGGCTGCGTGGTTCGTGGAAGGCCAGGGCTGGCAAGGCGTGCTGCGGCGTTACCGCCGCGGCGGCATGATCGCCCGCATCAGCCGCGACGCGTATCTCTGGAACGGCGAGTCGCGCCCCCGCAGCTTTCGCGAATACCGGCTGCTGGCCGACCTGCGCGCGCAGGGGCTGCCGGTGCCGGCACCGCTGGCGGCGGCCTACTGGCGCCAGGGTCCGATCTACCGCGCCGCCATCGTGGTCGAGCGCATTCCCGGCGTGCGCCCCTTGGCGCAGGCGCTCTCGGAACCCCTTTGGCAGCCGGTGGCCGACGCCATCGTGCGCATGCACCGGGCAGGCGTCTGGCACGCCGACCTGAACGCGTTCAACATCCTCATCGGCAACGACAAGCGGGTCTGGCTCATCGATTTTGATCGGGGCACCCAGGGCGTTTTGTCGGAGCGGCAGCGCCAGGCCAACCTGGAACGGTTGCGCCGGTCCCTGCGCAAGGTGGCCGGCGAGGACGGCGAGCGTTTCTGGATGCGCTTGCGCGACAGTTACTGGACGGCTTGGGGCATCGGAATCCAGCCCTGACCGACAGGCCCGTCCGCGGGCCGCGATCACAGGTTAATTGCGCCGATTATCCGGCAAAGTTGGGAAGGTCATCGCTAAAAGGCTTTATCATTTCGCCTTTTGGTACTCCGTCATAAACGGCATAAAGCAAGGGGGCTGGACATAATGGAACTGAAGGCGGGAATGCGCTGGGCGCTCGGAGCGGTGCTGGTCGCGGCGGCCTCATCGGCGGCGGTGGCGCAGAACAAGGTCGTCAACGTCTACAACTGGGCCGAATACACGGCGCCGGACACGATCCCGGGTTTTGAAAAAGAAACCGGCATCAAGGTCCGCTACGACGTCTACGACAGCAATGACGCATTGCAGGCCAAGCTGCTGGCCGGCAAGTCCGGTTACGACGTCGTTGTCCCGTCCACCCATTACGCCTCGCGCCAGATCGAAGCCGGCCTGTTCCAGAAGCTGGACAAGTCCAAGATCCCCAACTGGAAGTACCTG
>DALZRX010000751.1:0-1726 GCA_032015805.1 Achromobacter sp. | reverse complement strand
CGGTCAAAGCGTTCCACGCCGGGGCGTGCGGGGCGATCGAAACGTTCGACGCCGGGACGGTCCAACCGCTCGACGCCGGGCCGCGTAAAGCGCTCGACCCGTTGCGGCGTGGCGGTCTTGGCGGCCGCGCTTTGCGCCGCCTCTTGTTCGCGCTTGGCGATGATCTCTTCCGCGCGTTGGTGGTGCGGCGCCATCTTGCGCACCATCACGCGGCCGTCGCGCGGGAAGTAATTGATGCGGCGCGCGTGCACGTCGCCCAGATCCTGCGCCTTGACGGGGATGCCTTCAGTCTTCAGGTAGTTCAGGACGAACTCGCCGTTGCGCTCGCCGATGTTCATCTGCTGCATGGCCGCCAGCACCGCGCCGCCGCCGAACACCTTGGCTTCCAGCCGATCGCGCGATGCGCCGGCCTTGAGCAGTTCGTTGATCAGTACTTCCATCGCAAAGGCGCCGTAACGCATGGTCGCCGAGGCGGGCGATTGCATGTCGCCTTCGGGCAACATGAAGTGGTTCATGCCGCCCACACCGGTCAGGGGATCGTGGATGCATGCCGCCACGCAGGACCCCAGTACGGTCGAGATCATCAGGTTTTCGTTGGTGACGTAGTACTCGTTGGGGAGCACCTTCACTGCCTGAGATTGGAACGCGCTGTCGTAGTAGTGACGGGTTGCGCGGGCTTCAAGAGCGGCCATGGGACTGACTTCTGGGCAAAAACTGCGATTGAGACACTGAAATACGAGGAGAAGCGATAATTGTGACAAAAGTTGTACAAAAATGACGCTTTATTCTTGCATATCCCGGCAGTCCTTGGAAGAAAACTGTGTAAGTGCAGCCAAAGCGTCGTTTATTGGAACGGGCGCTTGACCCCGCAAAGAAAATGCCCGTGCGGTTGACTGCGAGTCATCCTACACAGGCTGTTTTGAGGTCTTTCCCCGGATCACGGGGACGAACGGGCTTCAAACGGAGCTTTAAAGCCTCCGTCCCGGGGGAAAGCGCGTGAAAAGGGTTCAGGCACGCCGGCCGGGCGTGCCTGTTGGATGGTGTTCGTATGCGGGCCGTCGGCCTGAAGCCGGGCCGGCTTAGAACCGGGTGCTGCGCGTAACCGACCAGCGGGCGGACAGCGCGCCCAGCGCGGCCGAGGCCACGACCGCGCCGATCAGCACCGACGCGCCGGGCAGGTGCAGGGCAAATTCGGCGCCGTAGCTGCGGGCCAGGCCGAGCAAGGCTTCGTTCAACGGAGACAGCGCGACTGACGCCACGCCGATGGCCAACAAGGAGGCCAGGGCGCCGGACAGCGCGCCCAGGTACAGGAAGGGGCGGCGGACGAAGGATTCGGTGGCGCCGACCAGCCGCGCCACGCCGATTTCCTCGCGTTGCGACAGCGCCTGCATGCGCACGGTGTTGAAGACGGTGGCCAGCACCACGACCGCCACGCAGGCGGCCAGGAATCCCAGGCCGATGCGGGCAAAGCGCAGGATGGCTTCCAGACGCTGGACCCAGGCGCTGTCGAGCTGGACCAGATCCACGTGGTTCCATTGCTTCCAGGCCGAGGCCAGCGTGTCGGCGCGCCCGGCCAGGTTGTCACCATCGGCCAGGGTCACGACCACTGCGTCCGGGAGCGGGTTGCCCGGCAGCACGGCCAGTGCCTCTTGCCAGGCGGGGTTGGCGCGCAGGTCGGCCAGGGCGCTTTCGCGGCCCACGACGCGCACCGCGCGCACCTCTTGCG
>DALZRX010000750.1:796-1731 GCA_032015805.1 Achromobacter sp. | reverse complement strand
GCCCAGGCCTCGGCGCCCTCGCGGCGCACGGCTTCGCGCAGCGCCGGGTCGGTGTCGTACAGGGAATAGTCTTCCAGGGATGGCACCTGGTTGAATACGGTATGCGTCGCGAACGATGACATGGAATCCCCCTGATTCGATCGGCCCGTGCGGCGCGGCTTGGTCCTGCGCTAGCCGGCCATCGGCGCCGTGAGGGTCCAGGGCCGGAGCGCTTCGACCTGGGCCGCCAGTTCCAGCAGTTGCGCCTCGGCGCCCAGCGGCCCCATCACCTGGATGCCGATGGGCAAGCCATCCGCGGACATGCCGAACGGGATGGAAATCGCCGGCATGCCGGTCAGGTTGGCCAGCGGGGCAAAGGGCGAATACCCGATGACGCCCTTCTTGCCCAGACGGTAGGCCAGATAATCGGCGTTGTCCATGGCGTAGCGGCCGATGGGCGCGGGCGGCTGCGCCAGCACCGGGCTGAGGAACAGGTCATGCCCCTGGGCGCCGTCACGATGCAGGAAGTGTCCGATACGGCGCGTGATCTCGTGGCAAGTATCAATGCAGGCGACGTACTGCGCACCGGAGATTGCGCGGGCGTATTCGCGCGCGCCAAGCGTGGTGGGCTGGAGTTCATCGGCGGCCAGGCGCCTGCCGCGCGCGGCGACGAAGCTGTCGATGGCGTTGGCCGCCGCGCTGGCAATCAGGGGCAGCATGGGCGACAGGACTTCCTCGGAACCCACGGGCGGCGCCGCAGGCATCAGTTCATGTCCCAGCGAAGCGAAGAATTTGGCGGCCTCGTCCAGCGCGGCCGCGACATCGGGATGGATGGCGTCGCCTTCGTAGGTGGTGTTGATGAAGGCGATGCGCCGGCGTGGCGCCGACCGCGGATCGGCGGCAACGCGGGCCACCACGCCGCGGAAGGATTCCAGCGGCAGGCTGGGCGCGGCATA
>DALZRX010000750.1:0-786 GCA_032015805.1 Achromobacter sp. | reverse complement strand
ACCCACGTCGGCGCCCGCGCTGATATCCAGCGCCGCCGCGCAGTCGCGCACGGACAGGGTCATCATGTGCTCGGTGGCCAGGCCGCCCCACCCCTCGCCCTTGAGCGGGCCCAGCGGCATGAGGCCGCGCGAGGGCTTCAGGCCCAGCACGCCGCAGCATGAGGCGGGGATACGGATCGAACCGCCGCCGTCGCTGCCATGCGCAATGCGCACCATGCCGCTGGCCAGCGCCGCACCGGCGCCCCCGCTGGATCCCCCGGCACTGTGGCCCTTTTTCCAGGGATTCTGCGTGGCGGGACCGTAGACGGGCGATTCGGTCGTGGGGCTCAGGCCAAGTTCGGCGCTGGTGGTGCGGCCGAACGGGATCAACCCGGCACGGCGATAGCGCTTGACGATGTCGGCATCGACGTTCCACGGGACCTGGCCGTACAGCACGGACCCCATCGTGCTGGGCAGGCCGATGGCCGCCGTGGCGAGGTCCTTGAGCAGCGTGGGCACACCCAGGAACGGCCGATCCCGCAACTGGGCCAGGCGTTGGTCGGAAGACAGCGACGCCAGCTCGTCGTCCAGCGCCTCAGCCAGCCGCAAGCCAGCCTCGGCCTGCACGCCGCAGGCGGCGTTGATGGACGGATTGCGGGCAGCGACGCGGTCCACCGCCTGCTGCATGGCAGCCAGCGCCGTGGTGGCGCCGTTGGCGATATCGGCGCCCAGCGCCGTCGCGTCGAGGAGAGAAGAATCATGGCGTTCGGCGATGCTCATGCTGACGATGCTCCAGGTATCGACGGC
>DALZRX010000749.1:0-1734 GCA_032015805.1 Achromobacter sp. | reverse complement strand
CGCCGGGGTTGTCCTGCGTGTCCGCGATCACGATGGGCCGCGAGGCGCCGGCAGCCAGCGCCTGCGCGCGGCGCACGGCATCTGCCGGCTCAAGGAAATCCGGCGACCATTCGGGTTCCAGTTCAAGCACGCGGGCATACAGCGACTCCGTGACCTCCTCGACCGCGGCGGCGTCGGTGCCGTAGGCCCACACCACCGGACCGCATTCCGGGAAATCCGCGGCGGGAAAGCCCGGTGCGAACGAGATGGAGGCGACGCCGGGCGTCTGCTCCTGTTGCGCCAGCAGGGCGTATACCCCTTGCGAGGGTTGCAGCATCGTACACATGCCGTTGATGGGAATCAGGAAGGGCAGGCGGCGCTCGCTGCGCGTCCATCGTTCGCCTGCCTGAATGCGGGCGAGCAACAGCCGCGCGGCCAGCACGCCGGTGTCGGCCATGTCCACGTGCGGATACGTGCGGAACGCCACCAGGCCGTCCGCCATTTGCAGCATGCGTGCGGTGACGTTCGCATGCAGGTCCAGGCTGGCAACCACCGGCACGCCGGGCCCCACGATCTCGCGCACGCGGGCGAGGAGTTCGCCCTCGCCATCGTCCAGGTGCTCGGTAACCATCGCGCCATGCAGGTCCAGGTAGATGGCGTCGAAGCCGCCCGCCCGCACGGCATCGAGGATCTCGCCGGCGATGCGCTCGTAGGCGTCCTGCGTCACATGGGCCGAGGGACTGGCGCCTGCCCAGATCACGGTCTGCACGGTGTGGCCATCGGCCGTCACGGCGTTGATGAAACCGCCGGCCGGAATGTTGACCTCGCGCAGCGCCAGCACGTCCGCGCCACGCACCATCGCGGGAAAGCCTTCGCCGCGCACGAAGTTGTCGTAGCCCGCCTTGGAGGGCGCGAAGGTGTTGGTCTCGTGCTGGAAGCCAGCAACCAGGATGTGCATGAGCGTTTTCCTTGCCGATGTGGGGGAGGGGAATTCAGGCGTGCGGAAATTATTGGGGGCGGCGCCGCGATCGGCAATACCGCCGTCCGCGGCAACTCGCACCAGCGCCTTTTAAAGCGCCGCATCGCGGGAAATCCCTGATGCATCGCGCGTTGCGCGCCCCGAAGTGCCTCGCTTAGAATATTTTTATGAACTACATTGGTATTGCTAAACAATACTTAAAACGTAAGCGGAAAAGCAGGGCATCGAATCGGATGCGGGCTATCGCGCCGGCCACCCAGGCGCATCAAGGTTGCAGGGAAGTCATGCGGACAGACGAGTACGAAGGTCAGGACGGATTGGCGTTGGCGGGGCTGGTGGCACGCGGACAAGTGACGCCGGCCGAGCTGATGGAATGCGCATTGCAGTTGGCCGAAACGCGCGGCGCGCGATTGAACGCGCTGACATACGTGAAGCCTGAAACGGGCCGCAAACTGGCGGGCGACTGGACCGAGCGCGGCCTGTTTCGCGGCATTCCCTTTCTGCTCAAGGATTCGGGCCTGCCGAGCGTGCGCTTTCCGTCCAGCCTGGGATCGGCCCTGTTCGATGACACGGAATATCCGTTCGACGCGACGCTGGCTCAGCGTTTTGAAGCGTCGGGACTGATCCCGTTCGCGCGGACCACCGTATCTGAACTGTGCATGGGACCGTCCACGGAAGCGCGCCGCAACGGGGGCGCCACGCTGAACCCGCGTGCGCTGGACCGCTCAGTCGGCGGTTCCAGCGGCGGTGCCGCCGCGGCGGTGGCAGCGGGCATC
>DALZRX010000748.1:0-1735 GCA_032015805.1 Achromobacter sp. | reverse complement strand
GGGCCGCCAGCGGCGCAATCTCGAACAGGGTTTCCAGGTGTTGGACGCGCAGCACCCCATGAGCCTTCAGGAACGCGTCCACCGCCACGTCGTTGCCCGCCATCGCGCCGGTGTGGGACTGCGCCAGCGCATCGCCCTGCTCGGATCTGCCCAGCTTGTAGGCCACGACCGGCTTGCCCGCAGCCTGCGCCCGGACAAGTGCGCGGGCCATCGTGGGCGCGGCGCGCAAGGTTTCCAGAAAAAGCAGGATGACTTCGGTCAGCGGATCGTCCACCAGCGCGTCCACCACTTCCCCCACCGTGATGTCGCTTTCATTGCCCACGGATACCGACTTGGCGAAGCCGAAGCCGCGCGCAGCGGCGCGGGACAGCAGCGAGCCCATCATCGACCCGCTTTGGGACACCAGGCTGATGCCGCCCGGCAGCAGCGTGTCGGCCTCGAAGGCCGCGTTCACGGACAGGATGCCGCCGCTGTGCAAATCGGCCAGGCCGATACTGTTGGGGCCGAGCAGTCTAAGTCCCAGCGCGCGGGCCTGCCGCACGAGTTCGGTCTGCCGTGCCTGGCCGGCCGGACCCGATTCGCCAAAGCCGTCGGAATAGATCGTCACCACGCGTGCGCCGGCATGCGCGCATTCGGGCAGCAAGGGCGCCACGCCGTCCCCAGGAATCATGATGAAGACGTGGTCCACCGGACCGGGGAGCTCGGCCAGCGACGGATAGGCACGTTCGCCCAAGATTTCGGGGCGCCCCGCATTGATGGGATAGATGGCGCCGGCATAGCCGTGCTTGCGCATGAAGCGCAGCGGACGCGCGGTGTTCTTGCGTATGTCGCCCGATGCGCCCACCAGGGCGACCGCACGGGGCGACAGCAACGCGTCGGCAAAGGAAGAAGACATGGAGTTGGCAGTCGTCATAAGGGTGAAGTGAGTGTTCAAAGCTGGGGCATGTCGGCCGCCAGGCGCAACGCACGTACCGGCATGGTGTCCAGACGCCAAACCGCGTCGCGCAGCGCCTGCATGCGGGCACCGCCCAGCACCGGGCCGGCCAGCTCAGCGAACTTGTCGTTCAGGTCGGCGTCGGACAGCGGCGCTTCCGGGTCGCCCTTGCGGAACGGAGCGTGGTGTTCCAGCACATCGCCGCCGTGCGTCGTGGCGGTTACGCGCGCGGCGCGCATCTTCGGAAAGCCCGCGGTGAGGTCTGGAGCTGCCTGCAGGTCCAAGCGGTGCATCAGCGCGCGCACGCGAGGATCGCGCAGCCGCCCGTCCTCAAAGGCGTCAAGGCGCACCGAGCCGTGCACCAGTCCGTGAGCCACGACGTACGGCAGGCTGAACTTCGCCTCGAACGCGGTCTTGGGCTGGAAGTTGCCGGTGACGTCCAGCGCGGTCTGATAGGTTTCCACACACAAGGCGGCGATGTCCTCCGGCCGCAGGCCCCGATTGCGCAGCGCCAGCGCCGCATCAATGGCGGCGAAGGTGTGGCCGCAGCAGCCATGATTCTTTTGCGTGATCGACAGGATGTTGTAGCGTTCGCCCAGTCCGGCCACCGCCACGGCCCAGTCCGGATCGCGCGCCAGCGCGGCGCCAAAGCCGACCTCGCCTTCAAGGATGTCCGGCACGCCCGTGATGCCGTGCGCGGCGCCCTGCCCGGCGCGTACGCCGACTTCGGCGGCATGGCCCGCATGCAGCGCCTTGCTCATGGCGTCGGACCGAAAGGCCTGCTGCAGGCCGCTTGCCAGC
>DALZRX010000747.1:0-1745 GCA_032015805.1 Achromobacter sp. | reverse complement strand
TCGCCCGCGCGGACCTGGCCGGCGTGCGCCGTTCCGGTCACCACCGTGCCGTGGCCCGACAGGGTAAACACGCGATCCACCGCCAGCCGGAACAGGCCCTCGGCATCGCGCCGCGCGACCGACTGGGCCTGCGCATGCAAATAGTCCTTGAGTGCACCCACCCCCGCATCGTCCGCCTGGGCCGCATTCGTGCCGAACACCGGCGCGTCCTTGAGGAACGTGTCGACGGCCAGTGCCGCGATTTCAGCGCGCACGGCTTCCAGTTGCGCCGCGTCCGCCCGGTCGGTCTTGGTCAGCGCCACCGCCCCCCGCGCCACGCCCAGCATCGACAGGATCGCCAAGTGCTCGCGCGTCTGCGGCATCACACCGTCGTCCGCCGCCACCACCAGCAGCCCGAAATCGATGCCGCTGGCGCCGGCCGCCATCGTATGCACGAGTTTTTCGTGACCGGGCACGTCGATGAAGCCCAGGACGTCGCCATTGGCGAGCGGCGTGTAGGCATAGCCCAGCTCGATGGAAATGCCGCGCGCCTTCTCTTCCTTCAGCCGGTCCGTGTCCACGCCCGTCAGCGCGCGCACCAGCGTTGTCTTGCCGTGGTCGATATGACCCGCGGTGCCGACGATCATGTCAGCGGGTCCGCCAACTGCGCCGCAAAGGCCGCCTCGTCGCGGGCTTCCAGGCAACGCAGGTCCAGCCACAACGCGTCGTCGGCGATGCGACCGATCACCGGCACCGGCAGCCGCCGCAACAGCGTCTCCAGCCGATCCAGATGACGGCCCGGGCGGCCGCTGCCCGCGTGGCGCACCGCCAGACCATAGCTGGGAAGCTGATCGATCGGCAGCGCGCCGCTGCCAATCTGGCTGAACATCGGCACCGCCTCCACCGCATAGCCCGGGCCTGCCGCATGCGCCAACGCGCCTCGCAGCCGTTCGGCCTGCGGCTGGATCTCGCGCAGCGGCCGGGTCAATAGACGAAGCGTCGTCAGCCGCTGGGCCAGGAACTCGGGCGCGCGGTACAGGTGCAGCACCGGCTCCAGCGCGGCCAGCGTCAGTTTGCTGACGCGCAGGGCGCGCTTGAGGGGATTCTTCTTGATCTTGCGGATGAGGTCGGCGCGGCCCACCAACAGTCCCGCCTGCGGTCCGCCAAGCAGCTTGTCGCCGCTGAACGTGACCAGATCGGCGCCTGCCGCGATGGTTTCGCGCACGGTGTCTTCCTTGGGCAGCCCGAATTGCGTCAGGTCCACCAGCGTGCCGCTGCCCAGGTCCACGGTGGCCGGCAGGCCGCGCGCATGGGCCATCGCGGCCACCTCGTCAACGCCGACGCTTTTGGTAAAGCCGGTCACCGCGTAGTTGCTGCAATGCACCTTCATCAGCATCGCGGTGCGCGGGCCGATGGCGCTTTCGTAGTCGGCCGCGTGCGTGCGGTTGGTGGTGCCGACTTCGACGAGCCGGGCGCCCGCACGCTTCATGATGTCCGGGATGCGGAACGCGCCGCCGATCTCGACCAGTTCGCCGCGCGACACCACCACTTCGCGGCGGTCGGCCAGCGCATTGAGCATCAGCAGCACGGCCGCCGCATTGTTGTTGACCACCGTGGCAGCTTCGGCGCCCGTCAGTTCGCACAGCAGCTCGTCGATAAGGTCGTCGCGGTCGCCACGCCCCCCGGTGTCCAGGTCGAACTCCAGGTTGGCGGGCGTGGTCAGCGCGCGCAGCACCGAGGCCACCGCCTCGTCCGGCAGCAGCGCG
>DALZRX010000746.1:0-1749 GCA_032015805.1 Achromobacter sp. | reverse complement strand
GGCCACGACGGCAAGCGCATGTTCGGGTCGATTTGTGGCGTTCGGGCGCTGCTGGGCGAGGACGCCCAGGCAAGCAGCACCGCCGCGGCCTGCGACGTCATCAAGCCGCGCGGCAAGTAGGCGCGACCAGCCCTAGGGAAACTCCGAAGCCGTCCGGCTTGACACGCGCTTTCCGCAGGTCTAAAACTTAACCTTATGGTTAAGTTAAATGACGACGTTCTCGATGCCATCTTCTCCGCGCTGGCCGATGGCACGCGCCGCCGGGTGCTGGCAGACCTGGAACAGGGTTCCGCCTCAGTCAGCACGCTGGCCCAGCCGCACGCGATGTCCCTGCCCGCTTTCATGAAGCATCTGCGGGTACTGGAAGACGCCGGCCTCATCGCGCGCGCCAAGGACGGCAGGGTCGTGAGCTGCACGCTTTCTCCCGAACCCATGCGCACGGCTGCCGACTGGCTGGCCCGATACGAAAAGTTCTGGACCGGGCAACTGGATTCGCTGGCGCGATATCTCTATCACGAAGAGGAAGTCCACCCATGGAAAACCGAATCTCCCCCATCGAGCTCCGACTCCAGCGCCGTTTCGACGCCCCCCTCGAACGCGTCTGGCGCGCCTGGACGGACCCGCAAGCGCTGATGCGCTGGTTCGGCCCCGCGGGCACGCAACGCGTGCTGCTGGCCGAGACCGACGTGCGGGTGGGCGGCGCCTACGAGGTGGGGTTCGTCACCGCGGACGGCGGGGAACACTACGCCAGCGGCCGCTACCAGGAGGTCGAACCGCATCGCCGGTTGGTGTTCACCTGGGCCTGGCGCGACACGCCGCAGGAAACCTCCCTGATCACTTTGATCTTCACGACGGTGGACGCGGGCACCGAGCTCGACTTCCTGCAGACGCCGTTTGTCGACGAGCCCACGCGCGACGGCCACGAGGACGGCTGGTCGGGCGCCATGGATCGCCTGGCAGACCATCTGGCCGGCACGGCCTGAGCCTGCCTCAATCCGGGCCAACGCGCCCGCCACGCAGAGGAGCCGTACGATGCAAACCGATCATCCCGTTGTATCCCGCCACCAATGGAACGTTGCACGTGAGGCGCTGCTGCAGCGTGAGAAGGCGCTGACCCGCGCCGGGGACGCCCTGGCGCGCGAGCGCATGGCCTTGCCGTGGGTCCGGATGGACAAGGCATACGCATTCGATGGAGCGCACGGCGTGCGCGCCCTGGATGCCCTGTTTCAAGGCAGGAGCCAGCTCATCATCTACCATTTCATGTTCAGCCCGGACTGGGAGGAAGGGTGCGTCGGCTGCTCATTCCTGGCCGACCAACTGGACAGCGCGCTCGTGCACCTGCTGCACCACGACGTCTCCGTGGTGGCTGTCTCTCGCGCACCATACGCCAAACTGGCTGCCTTCAAGACGCGCATGGGTTGGAACTTCGCCTGGTATTCGTCGGCGGGCAGCGACTTCAACTTCGATTTCGGTGCGTCCGTATCGTTGGCCGACGGCGCCGTCGAGGAACGCCCAGGCGCCAGCGCCTTCATCCGCGATCCCGACGGCGAGATCTTCCACACGTACTCGGCCTTCGAACGCGGCGTCGAGCGCCTTGCGGGGGCCTACAACTACCTGGACATCGCGCCGTTGGGCCGCAACGAAAACGGCCCGCATTTCGACATCAGCGACTGGGTGCGCCACCATGACCGATACGGCGACGCCCCGCGCCAAGCCTGCCACGGCCAGGCCTAGGCCGCCGTCGGCCGC
>DALZRX010000745.1:0-1761 GCA_032015805.1 Achromobacter sp. | reverse complement strand
GACCGCGATTCGCGTCCCAGCTTCAACGACCGTCCCAGCTACGGTGACCGTCCGCAGCGCGATGCACGCCCGTTCAGCGAACGTGCTCCGCGTGAAGGCGGCTTCCGCGCCGGCGACCGCGACGCGCGTCCCAGCTTTGGCGACCGCCCCAGCTTTGGCGACCGTCCGCAGCGCGAAGGTGGCTTCCGTGGCGGCGACCGTCCTGAAGGCGGTTTCCGTGGCAAGCCCTCGTTCGACAAGCGTCCCGGCGCCCCCGCCAAGCGCTTCGGCAAGTCGAACGATCGCCGCGGCTGATTCTCGCGACTGATCCAAAAAGCCCCGCGGCCATGCCGCGGGGCTTTTTTTTGGGAAAATGCCTGTTTCCCCCTCGTCTCATCCGACCCATGCAACGCCCCGCCCCCGCCAATCTGCCCCCTCTGTCCCCCGCCGCGCGTGAACACAGCGACGCCGCCGCTGCCCACCTGCGCGCGGCGATTGCATCCAACGGCGGCTGGCTGCCCTTCGATCACTGGATGGCCGAAGCCCTGTACGCGCCCGGGCTGGGTTATTACGCGGCCGGCAACGTCAAGCTGGCCGAGGCCGATGACGGCGGCAAGACGCCGGCGGGCGACTTCGTGACGGCGCCCCAGCTCACGCCCCTGTTCTCGCGCACGCTAGCGCGGCAGGCAGCCGAGGTGTTGCGCCAGACGGACACCCACACCGTGCTGGAGTTCGGCGCCGGCACCGGCGCGCTGGCCGAAGGCGTGCTGCATGAACTGGATGCGCTCGGCTTGCCCGATACCCGCTACCTGATCCTGGAAGTGTCGGCAGACCTGCGTGCCCGCCAGGCCGAAAGGCTTGCGCCCTTCGGTGGCCGGGTGCAATGGCTGGACGCCCTGCCCAACGCCTTCTCGGGCTGCGTGCTGGCCAACGAAGTGCTGGACGCGATGCCCGTATCGCTCTTTGCCTGGAGTGGCGCGGGACAGGTGCTGGAGCGCGGGGTGGCCCTGGACCCAAACGGCGGATTCACCTGGGAAGATCGCCCCGCTCCCGCCACGCTGGCCGACGCGGTCGCGGCGCGCATGCCCGCGCTGCCCGGCTACGTGTCCGAAATCAATCTGCAGGGCGAGGCGTGGATCGCCGCCATGGGCAGTTGGCTCGAACGCGGCGCGGCCCTGTTGGTCGACTACGGCTTTCCGCGCAGCGAGTATTACCATCCGCAGCGCGCGGGCGGCACGCTGATGTGCCATCTGCGCCACCATGCGCACGGCGACCCCTTCACGGCGCCGGGGCTGCAGGACATTACCGCGCACGTGGATTTCACCGCCATGGCCGAAGCCGCGCTCGCGGCGGGGCTGCAGGTGCTGGGTTACACCTCGCAGGCCCGATTCCTGATGAATGCCGGTTTGATGGACCTGCTGGCCGGGCTGGACCCGTCCGATGTACAGGCCTACGCGCAGGCGGTGGCACCCGTGCAGAAGCTGCTGTCGGAGGCCGAGATGGGCGAACTGTTCAAGGTGCTCGCGATCGGCCGTGGCATGACGGCGCCGCTGACCGGGTTCTCGCGCGGCGACCGGCTGGGCAAGTTGTAGCAAGGCCGCACCCGCCGGCGTCGCACCAGGACGCCGGGGTCAGCCTGCGTGCAAATCAGCCAAACGCGCCAGGCGCGCCTGGCGCACGCTTTCCTTGATGCGCGCCGGCTCGCCCGCGCAGGACTTGGCGATGGCGCCGGCGTCGACGTCGCGCACCGCCGTCACCCGTGATTGCCAGGCGGGCATATCC
>DALZRX010000744.1:0-1764 GCA_032015805.1 Achromobacter sp. | reverse complement strand
GTTCCATTCAAACATTTCCAGATAGGTGGCGCCGGGCTGTCCGGGCTTGGACAGGGCATCGGAGTAAAGCGTACCACCCACTTTCGCACCGGTCTCGCGCGCGATCTGCTGCACCAGCTTCGGACTGCTGATGTTCTCGACGAACACCGCCGGCACCTTTTCGCGCCGCACCTGTTCGATGATCGCGGCCACCTCGCGCGCCGAGGGCTCGGCGTCGGTCGACACGCCCATCGCAGGGATGAACGTCACGCCATAGGCGTCGCCGAAGTACCCGAATGCGTCGTGCGACGTGACGACCTTGCGGCGGTCCGCGCCAATCGCGTTGAGGGTCTTGCGCACGCTGGCGTCCAAAGTCTGCAGTTTCGCGATGTACGCATCGGCGCGCTGGCGGTAGGCCTGCGCGCGGGCGGGATCCGCGGCGGCCAGGCCGTCGGCCACATTGCGTGCGTAGATCACGCCGTTCGCCAGGCTTTGCCAGGCATGCGGATCGGCGTCGCCATGGTGATGATGATGCCCGTGCCCGTGGTCATGGTCATGGTCATGGTCGTCGTGATCATGGCCGTCCTTGTGATCGTGGCCATCCTCATGGCCATGATCGTGAGCGGCCTCGTGCGCGTGCCCGTCGCCATGCCCGGCGAACTTGCGCGTCGTAACGCCCCGCGACGCCGTCACCGTCTGCCCCGCGAATCCCGACGCCTTGGTCAGCTTGGGCAGCCACGTCTCAAAGTCCAGGCCGTTCACGACCAGCACGCGCGCATCGGCCAGCTTCCTCGCATCGCCGGGCGTGGGCTCGTAGCCATGCGCATCGCCGTCGGGTCCGACCAGCGTCGTCAGGCTGACGTCGTCGCCGCCCACTTCCCGCACGATGTCGCCCAGGATGGAAAAGCTGGCCACCACCTTCAGCGGTTCGGCAGCCTGTGCGGTTCCCAGGACGGCCGACAGGCACGCGCCGGCAATGGCCAGCAGCGCGCGGCGGCGGGCCGGCAAGATTGAACGCATGGTTGTATCTCCTTGATAAGTCTCAGGCAGCGCGCACACGGCGCGCGGCCCGCAGCAGTCCGCCTTGCGGGCCGCCCACGATGGAAAACAGGTAGCAGGCGCCGGCCGCCAGGATGATCGCGGGCGAGGCCGGCACGTCGAAGTGATAGGACACCAGCAGGCCGGCCACGGAGGCCGCCACGCCGATCGCCGCCGACAGCGGAATCTGGCGGGCCGCGCTGCGCACCCAGAACCGCGCCGCCGCGGCCGGCAGCATCATGATTCCCACGACCATCAACGTGCCCAGCACTTGAAAGCCCGCCACCAGGTTCACCACGACCAGCACCAGAAAGGTCATGTGGACGAGTCCGCCCCGTCCGCCGCTGGCGCGCAGGAATCCGGGGTCCAGGCATTCGGCCACCAGCAGCCGGTAGATCGCCGCCAGCACCAGCAAGGTCACACTGGCCGTGGCCGTCACAAGCAGCAGGGAGGCGTCGTCCAGCCCGAGCACCGTGCCAAACAGCACATGCAGCAGGTCCATGTTGGAGCCGCGCAGCGACACCAGCAGCACGCCCAGCCCCAGGGATATCAGGTAGAACGCGGCAAAGCTCGCGTCTTCGCGCAGCGGCGTCAGCCGGGCCACCAGTCCGGCCAGCAATGCCACGGCCAGGCCGGTGGCGATGCCGCCCAGCATCATCGCGCCGAGCGACAGGCCCGCCATCAGGAAGCCGACCGCCACGCCCGGCAGGATGGCGTGCGACATGGCATCGCCCATCAGGCTCATGC
>DALZRX010000743.1:0-1766 GCA_032015805.1 Achromobacter sp. | reverse complement strand
GGAACACTGCAATTCCTGCCAGTTTTGGTCCCGTCAGGTCAGCCGCCCTGCTTTTTTGTCGGCAAGTCCATAACTTCTGGACCAGCAACCGGTTGGCAACGCAACGACCCTGGGTTGAAATCCTGCGGGTATTCCCCCCGACGCGCTCACCTAGCCTTCGGCTGGATGAATCGACAATCTGGGAAAGCTGATAATTCTAACGTGGTTAAATTTTGAGCGCAAGCACTTTGTTGGGTTCGCGCACAAAACACCACGCCCCCTGTGAAGGGATTGGTCTGGCGGGCCATCCGCCCCTATTTCTGGCGGTAGTAGCCCTTCTCCCAGGCGTCATGATTTGCCTTGCCGCGACGGATTTCGTCCGTGAACGGCGCAGCCATGAGCACCAGGCGATTCAACCATTTTACAGGAGCGCGGCAGGGGCGCTCGAAGTCCACGAAAAGCACGGCCCGAAGGCCGTCGGTGTCGTTGTGCACCTGGTGGGGATACAGATCGTCGAAGATCACAGCGCGTCCTTCGCGCCAGCTGTAGCGTTCGCCGCCCACCTCGATCCAGCAGCGATCGGGCGGTTCTGGGACGACCAGACCCAGGTGCAGTCGCAACACGCCGTTGTACGGACCCGTGTGCAGCGGAATGCGCTTGCCCGCTTCAAGAATGGAGAAGAAGGCGGTCCGCAGCCCGGGAATGTCCTGCAGCGCGCGGGCGGTGGCGGGACACCGCGACAGGTTGCGTTCGGAGCGCAGGCCATAGCCCATGAAGACGAACGTCTTCCATTGGTCGTCGGACGTGATCATTCCCACGTCCGGGGATAGCTCGTGAAAGGCCGGCAACGCCTTGCGGTCGGCCAGCAGGTCGGTCAGTTCGGCGCGGATGGCGGGCGCCCGCGCTTCCAGGGCTGAGACCCACGGGAACTGGCTGTTCTGGAATATGGGCTTGTCACCGACGAGCGAGGCCTGTGCGATGCGCTGGCGCAGCCAGTCTATGAACCGGAAAACGGCCCGGGAATAGATACTGGGCTTGGTGGCCGGGCGCGCATCGACGGGTTGCACGATAGGTATGCCAAGACAGCCGAAGATTCTCCATTTTTGTCCATGCCGGCGCGTGCGCGCAAGCACCTCGCACGCCAATGGCCCCAAGGTCACGGCAACGAGTGGCTCCTTGCGCTCAGGACAAGCTGGTTTAGACTGCCGTGCGCGGCAGCGGTCGCGACTACGTCCACCCGGATACCCATTCCTATTTCGCAAGGAACGACAGGCATGTATGAACAGTTGGCGCTGTATATCGACGGCGAATTCGTCGCCGGCGAGGGCAGGCGCACCCAGGACGTCATCAACCCGGCCACGCTAGAGGTGCTCGGCCAGCTGCCCCACGCCACGCAAGCGGATCTGGATCGCGCCCTTGCCGCTGCCCAGCGCGCCTTCGAATCGTGGAAGAAGTCTTCGCCCATGGACCGCTCGGCGATCCTGCGCAAGGTCGCCACGCTGTCGCGCGAGCGCGCCCAGGAAATCGGCCGCAACATGACGCTGGACCAGGGCAAGCCGCTGGCCGAGGCCGTGGGCGAAGTCTCCGCCTGCGCCGAACATGCCGACTGGCACGCCGAGGAATGCCGCCGCATCTACGGCCGCGTCATCCCGCCGCGCAACCCCGACGTCCGCCAGATCGTGGTGCGTGAGCCCATCGGCGTCTGCGCCGCCTTCACGCCCTGGAACTTCCCGTACAACCAGGCCATCCGCAAGATCGCCGCCGCCCTCGGCGCCGGCTGCACGGTC
>DALZRX010000742.1:0-1771 GCA_032015805.1 Achromobacter sp. | reverse complement strand
CCGGCGCGGCCTGTGCAGCGTGGGGGGCCGGCGCGCGCAGCTTGGCGCGCGACGCGGCACGGATCTTGTCCGCGATGAGTTCCGTGTATTCGAGCAGACCGTCGCGGATGCCCAGCTTGGGCTTGGTCACGAAGTCGATGGCGCCCAGTTCCAGCGCGCGCAGCGTGATTTCACCGCCGCGCTCCGTCAGCGACGACACCATCACCACCGGCATGGGGCGCAGGCGCATCAGCTTTTCCAGGAAATCCAGCCCGTCCATGCGGGGCATTTCCACGTCCAGCGTCAGCACGTCGGGGTTGTGACGCTTGATCAGTTCGCGCGCGACGAGCGGATCCGGGGCGGTCGCAACCACTTCCATATCCGGCTGGCTATTGATGATCTCGGTCATCAGACCCCGCACCAGCGCGGAGTCATCCACACACAAAACGCTTATTTTCTTCATCTTCTTTGCTGCCCTGGCCCGCTTCAGGCCTTATTTGCGCATTCGTAGACTGTCTGCCCGCGCAGACGGAAATCCCGGCTGATGTACGTGAAGTTCTCGGAATGGCCGGCAAACAGCAGGCCGCCCGGCTTCATGAGCGGCACGAACCGCTCGAGGATCTTGGCCTGCGTCGGCTTGTCGAAATAGATCATGATGTTGCGGCAGAAGATCACGTCGAACTTCTCGGTGATCCCCCACGCCGGCGACAGCAGGTTCAGCGTCTCGTAGCGCACCATCTCGGCAATCTCGGGCCGTACCCGCACATGGCCTTCGTTGGCGCCCCGCCCCTTGAGGAAAAAGCGGCGCAGGCGATCGCCTTCCATCTTCGCGACACGCTCGTACGGATAGACACCGGTGCGCGCGCGGTTCAACACGCTGGTGTCGATGTCCGTTGCCAGCACGGTCGAACCCGCGGCGCGCGGACCCAGCGCCTCGGTCAGCGTGATGGCGATGGAGTACGGTTCTTCACCCGTCGAGGCCGCACAGCACCAGACCGACACCGGACCGCCGCGCTTCTTCGCGAAGTCCGCCAGAATCGGAAAGTGATGCGATTCACGGAAGAACGCCGTCAGGTTCGTCGTGAGGGCATTGATGAAATCCTCCCACTCCGCCGCGTCGGGCTCGTTCTCAAGGCTGTCCAGATAGCTGCCGAAATCCTGCCCGCCCAGCGCACGCAGGCGGCGCGCAAGGCGGCTGTAGACCATCTCGCGCTTGTGCGTGCCCAGCGAAATGCCGGCCCGCGCGTGGATCATCTTGCGGACGCGGGAAAAATCCGCATCCCTGAAATCAAACTGGCGGTCCACCGAAATGGACGGGGCCGTATTCGCCGAAGTTGCCACGCGTATCCTCAGCGTCCCAGTGCAGGCGCATCGGGCGCGTGCAGGCGGGTATCGTCATAAGTGGCGTGCACCGACGACAGCCGATGCGCCGGCACCTCGATGACCTCGCCCGTGTTGATCTTGAAGACGGCCACTGCTTCGGCCAGGCGCTGGGCCTGCTCCTGCAGCGAGCCGGCTGCGGCCGCGGCCTCTTCCACCAGCGCCGCGTTCTGCTGCGTCACTTCGTCCATCTGCGAAACGGCACGGTTGACCTGGTCGATGCCGCTGGATTGCTCCTCCGACGCCGCCGAGATCTCACCCATGATGTCCGTCACGCGCTTCACCGACGCCACGATTTCCTGCATCGTCGCCCCGGCGCGCTCGACCTGCTGCGAACCCGCGCCCACCTTAGTCACCGAGTCCTCGATCAGGCCCTTGATTTCCTTGGCCGCCTGCGCGCTACGCTGCGCCA
>DALZRX010000741.1:0-1772 GCA_032015805.1 Achromobacter sp. | reverse complement strand
ATCGCGGCGCCCGGCCTGGCGCAGACCGTGCAGCGCGCGGGCATGGGTGACCTGCGCGTGGCCGAGGCCGAGGCGCGCAAGTGCCCCGCCACCCACACCATGCCGAACGATGTGTATGACGCGGTCAACGAGGCCTGGTCCAAGTCCGGACACGGCGGCGACACCGTCACCGAACACGGCGGACGCATCGTGTCCGACAAGGACGGCAAGCGCGTCATCCGCACGGGCTCGGGCGGCGGCGGCAGCATCAGCCTGCCCGCCGAGCAAAAGGGCGACTACACGCTCGGCACCTTCCACACCCATCCCTACAGCCAGTCGGAAAAGTCCAAGCTGGGCGTGGCGTTCTCAGGGGGCGACGTGGCCAACTTCATGGCCGGCAACCAGGGCTGGGTGAAGTACGTGGGCGCCGGAAGCTGCAACTACGCGCTGAACATCCAGGACTACGAGGCCGTGTACGACTGCCGCAAGCGCAACGTCGATTTCAAGACGCGCTGGAACGACGCCTTCGCTGCCGCGACCGGTACGTTCCAGGCCAAGGTCGAGACCGCCGTGCGGGCGTCGATCGACGGCTGCGGCATCTGCTTCTACCGCGCCTGCCGGCCGGACGATGCCAGCGCCGTGCCCAAGAACATGAACCTGATCTAGGAGCCGCCATGGAAGACTGGATTGGCAAGACCGTGGGAGAGGTGCTCGACCTGTGCCAGACGCGCTACGCGGACGTGACGCTGGTCGACGAGCCGCCCGGCAAGCTGCGCGCCGTCGAGCTGGACTGCGCGGCGCGGATGCCGGCCTCGCGCTTCGTGCTGGAATTCGACTATCGCCCCGAGCTCTTCAGCGCCGCGCGTCATTGGCCGGAATCGCTGGTGGGCGCGCAACGCATCACCGGGGTGCGCAACGCCGCCGAACCGCAGGCGTATCCATGAGCGGGCCGCTTTCGCCCCGCCTCCTGCGCGGCGGCATCATCCTCATCGATCCGGCCAGCGGAGCGGTGCAGCGGGTGATTTCGCTTCAGTACAACCCCGAGACGCTGACGCGCTCGCTTCAACCGCAGAACGTCGACGACGGCGGCGCGGCAGGCGAACCGCTGCGCCTGAAGGGACCGCCCGCCGAGACGATCCGGCTGGACGCCGAGCTGGACGCCACCGACCAGCTCGAATTTCCCGACGACCACCCCCAGGCGCGCGACACGGGCATCCACGCGCAGCTCGCCGCGCTGGAGACCATCGTCTATCCGGACAGCGCCGCGCTCATCCGCAACAACCAGATCGCCAACCTGGGCACGCTGGAAATCGCGCCCACCGTCGCGCCGCTGAGCCTGTTCGTCTGGAGCCGCGAGCGAGTGGTGCCCGTGCGCGTGACCGACTTCTCGATCACCGAAGAGGCCTTCGACGCGCGGCTCAATCCCATCCGCGCCAAGGTGTCGCTTGGCCTGCGCGTGCTGCACGTCGGTGACCTGGGCTTTGGCGACAAGGGCGGCCACCTGTACCTGGTGTACCAGCAGCGCAAGGAACGGCTAGCCGCCATGGCGGGCCTTGGGGATCTGGGCTCTGTCGGGCTGGAGTCGCTGCCATGAGCGTGCAGCGCTTTCCCGCCAACAGCCGCTATCACGGCGTCGCCACGGCCGAGATGCCAGCGCCCGACGGCCGTCCGCTGGTTTTCCTGCGCCGGCGCTTTCTGCCGGACCCCGCGGCGCTGACCTCGGTGGGCGAGGTCGCCGTCGTCCCCGGCGATCGCCTGGACCGCCTGGCCGCCGTCGCGCTAGGCGATCCCCT
>DALZRX010000740.1:0-1773 GCA_032015805.1 Achromobacter sp. | reverse complement strand
GCGCGAACAGGTCGAGGCGGCGGCCCGCCAGAACCGCGGCCCGGTGGCCGTGGCCGACCCGGATGCCGCCGGATTGCGTCCCGCCGATCAGCGCCAGACCCGTATCGGTGGTCCTGCCGACACCCCGGCGCAAACAAAACCTGCGGATCCCCCCAAAAAGGCGGAACCAGTTGACGAGCCCGCCACTCCAACGCGCAGTGCATCGGCCCAGCAAGGCGCAAAGGCGCCGCCGGTGGGCGGTGGCAGCGGCCTGCGTCATGGGCTCGCCATGCCGGTGCGCGGGCAGGTGCAGGGCAGGTTCGGGGTGGATCGCCCGGATGGGGGCGTGTGGCGGGGTGTCGTGCTGCGCGCACCCGAGGGCACGCCCGTCAAGGTCGTGGCCCCCGGTACTGTGGTTTACGCCGATTGGCTGCGCGGCTTCGGCAACCTGATCATTGTGGATCATGGCCAGCAGTACCTGACCGTCTATGCTTACAACCAAAGCCTGCTCAAGCGGGTGGGGGATCCGGTGGCGAGCGGCGATACTATCGCTACGGTAGGGGCGACCGGCGGCCAAGTGGAATCCGGCCTATACTTTGAAATTCGCCATCGTGGCGCTCCAGTGGACCCAGCCCAATGGCTGGCGCAGTAGAAGTGATGCGGCCGGCAATGAAGAATGAGAGTTCGGAACCGGTTTGCAGGGACACGATCGGCGAGAACGCTGTCGGTAAATGTATGTCGTTGGAAAAATACCGTTGGTAAATTACCAAACCCATCGGCGAAAACAAAATTCGGGAAGTGTGCATGGGCACTCGTAAGTTTCGCGGTTTCGGTCTGATTGCCATCGGTGCGGTGGCTGGCGTGTTGCTGAGTGTTGGAGTGACTGCCGTCGCCCAGCGCGGCAGCCCCCTGCCTCTGGACGAGCTCAGGCAACTGAGCAATGTATTTGCCGCCATCAAGAGCAACTACGTCGAGGCCGTCGACGACAAGACCCTGATCGACAACGCCATCTCCGGCATGGTGTCGAACCTGGATCCCCACTCCGCCTACCTGGATGCCGACGCGTTCCGCGAAATGCAGACCGCGACGCAGGGCGAGTTCGGTGGCCTGGGTATCGAGGTCGGCGCGGAAGACGGCTTCGTGAAGGTCATCTCGCCCATCGAGGACACGCCCGCCGCCCGCGCGGGCGTCATGGCTGGCGACCTCATCATCAAGATCGACGACACGCCCACCAAGGGCATGACGCTGAACGACGCCGTCAAGCTCATGCGCGGCGCGCCCAAGTCGCCGATCACCCTGACGATCATGCGCGCGGATCGCCCGCAGCCCATCGTCGTGAAGATCGTGCGCGACATCATCAAGGTGCGCAGCGTGCGCAGCAAGATGCTGGACAACGGCATCGCCTACGTGCGCGTCGCCCAGTTCCAGGAAAAGACCGGCGCGGACCTCGCCAGGCAGCTCAAGGAGCTCGGCGCGAAGGAACCGCCCAAGGGCCTCGTGCTGGACCTGCGCAATGATCCGGGCGGCTTGCTGACCAGCGCCATCGGCGTGTCCGGCGCGTTCCTGCCGCCCGATGCGCTCATCGTGTCCACGGACGGCCGCACGCCGGACGCCCGCCATAAGTACCTGGCAACGCCTTCGGAATACGCCCGCGGCGAAAGCAATTACCTGTCCGGCCTGCCGGCCTGGACCAAGACCGTGCCCATGGTGGTGCTGGTGAACGTTGGTTCGGCCTCGGCGTCCGAGATCGTGGCCGGCGCGCTGCAGGACCACAAGCGCGCCAAGGTGCTGGGC
>DALZRX010000739.1:0-1791 GCA_032015805.1 Achromobacter sp. | reverse complement strand
TCCACCATCGCGGTGGCGGCCGCCCCGGCCAACGACCTGGCGGCGTCCCTGCACCTGCTGACGGGCGCTGTCGCCTCGCCGCCGCCGGTCAATGCATTGCTGGAAGGCGGCACCGAAACGCCCTACGGGCCGGACGACGTGTATGCCGCGTTCATCGCCAGCCGCGCACTGCGGCAGGGGCTGTATGCGTTGGAAGACGCGGACATCTTCAACCTGCTCTGCCTGCCTGCCATCACGCACAGCGGCGTCCTGGCCGATGCCGCGTCGTACTGCGAAGAGCGGCGCGCCTTCATGATCGTGGACGCCCCACCCACGGCAACCGATCCGGCATCGATGGTGGCCGTGGCCAACGGCACCGCGCTGCCCAAGTCGGATCACGCCGCCGTGTACTACCCGTGGACGTACGTCTCCGACCCGCTGAAGAACGGCAAGCCTCGCCTGGCGCCGCCCTGCGGCACCATCGCGGGCCTGTATGCGCGCACCGATGGCAACCGCGGCGTATGGAAGGCGCCGGCGGGCACCGACGCCAACCTGACCGGCGTCGTCGCACTGGCGGCGACGCTGACGGATGGCGAGAACGGCAGCCTGAACCCGTTGGGGGTCAACTGCCTGCGCACGTTCCCGGTGTATGGCGCGGTGTGCTGGGGCGCGCGCACGCTGCGAGGCGCGGACCAGCTCACTTCGGAATACAAGTACGTGCCCGTGCGCCGCCTGGCCCTCTACCTGGAGGAATCGCTCTACCGCGGCACGCAGTGGGTGGTGTTCGAACCCAACGACGAGCCGTTATGGGCGCAGATCCGCCTGAACGTCGGCGCGTTCATGAACACGCTGTTCCGCCAGGGTGCCTTCCAGGGCAGTTCGCCGCGTGAGGCGTATCTGGTCAAGTGTGATCGCGAAACCACCACGCAGGACGACATCAATCGCGGGGTCGTCAACATCCTGGTGGGATTCGCGCCGCTCAAGCCCGCCGAGTTCGTCGTCATCAGCATCCAGCAACTGGCCGGCCAGATACAGGCCTGAGCCCGGCGCGCTCCGCGGCCGCGCGGCCCGGAGCGATCGCCGACCACGGTTACCAGGAGATTGCCATGGCGCAGTTCACCGTCAATCCGCAGCGCTTCGACCCATACAAGAACTTCAAATTCCGGGTGAAGTGGGATGGCCGCTACGTGGCCGGCGTAAGCAAGGTGTCTGCGCTCAAGCGCAGCACCGAAGTGGTCGAGCACCGAGAGGGCGGCGATCCTTCCAGCGGACGCAAGTCGCCTGGCCGCAGCAAGTACGAGGCGGTGACGCTGGAGCGCGGCGTCACGCACGACCGCGAGTTCGAGCAGTGGGCCAACAAGGTCTGGAACTTCGGATCGGGACTGGGCAGCGAGGTGTCGCTGAAGGACTTTCGCAAGGACATCATCGTCGAGGTCTACAACGAAGCCGGGCAGCTCGTCCTGGCCTACAAGATGTTCCGCTGCTGGGTGTCGGAATACCAGGCCATTCCCGACCTGGACGCCAACGCCAACGCGGTCGCGATCCAGACCATCAAGCTGGAAAACGAAGGATGGGAGCGCGACTATGAGGTCGCCGAGCCATCCGAACCAAGTTTTGTCGAGCCGGCCTGATGGAGCGCCGCCATGGACGCCCTGATCGAATCGCAGATTCTTGCTCTGTGGGAGGCAGGCCGTGATTGCCATCCGATAGACCGCGGCCTGCGCACGCTGGCCGTGGCGATGCCCGGCGTGGATATCGCGTCGCGGCCGGTCGGATGGCGCACGCTGTCGCTGCTGCGTCTGCGGCATGCGA
>DALZRX010000738.1:0-1792 GCA_032015805.1 Achromobacter sp. | reverse complement strand
CGACGTCGTGCTGGTCATCAGCAATGCGCCGGACCTGTTGCTGGCCAAGCGCATTGCGCACGTGCTGGTCGAGGACGGACTGGCTGCCTGCGTGAACCTCGGCGCGCCCGGCCTGTCCATCTACCTGTGGAATGGCGAGGTAGAAGGGACGGAGGAAATCCCCATCCACATCAAGACGACCTACGCGCGGCATGCCGCCGTCGTGCAGGCCTTGTCTGAAATGCACCCCTACGACGTTCCCGAGATCATCGTGCTGCCGGTCATTGCCGGCGCGGCGCCTTACCTGGACTGGGTGCGCGAGCAGACGACCCCTACGCAGAACAAGAGAAACTGATGTTGCAACTCGCCGGTACGGTTGGCGCGCATGGGCGCGCCAAAAGCGCGATCCCCCGCTTTCTCAGGCACTGCCTGATGCTGCTGGCGATGGCTGTCCTGCTGCTGGGCTGGCAAGCCGCGCGCGCGGATGCCGAGTTCCTCGAGCCCGAAAAGGCCTTCGTGTTCAGCGCCCAGATGGCGTCCGCGGACACGCTGGAGCTGCATTACCGGGTGGCGCCCGGCTACTACATGTACCGCGAGCGCTTCGCGATTGCCATCAGCCCACCTGACGCCACCACACTTGGCGAGGCCGTCTATCCGAAGGGCGAAGTCAAGTACGACCCGACCTTCGAGAAGGACATGGAAGTCTTTCACAAGGACGTGACGATTCGCGTGCCCGTGGGCGCGGGCGGGCAGCCCTTCACGCTGACGTTGACCGGCCAGGGCTGCGCGGACGCCGGGCTGTGCTATCCGCCGATGGACAGCACCGTGAAGCTGACACCCGTGGCCGGCGGCTATGCGGTTGCCGGCACGGGACTTGGGGCCGGTTCGCCGTCGCCAGCGTCTTCCGGCGGCTTGTCCGCCTTGGTCAACGCCGGAGACACGGGCCTGGCGGACGCCCTGGGCGGCCTCGGATGGATCAAGACGGCGGGTGTCTTCCTGGTGCTGGGGCTGTTGCTGGCCTTCACGCCATGCGTGCTGCCCATGATTCCCATTCTGTCGTCCATCGTGCTGGGGGGAGCGCAGCAGGAGCGGCCCAGCCGCGGGCGCGGGCTGGCGTTGGCCGCCACATACGTGCTGGGCATGTCGGTGGTGTACACCGCCCTGGGCGTGGCTGCCGGCCTGAGCGGCGCGGGCCTCGCGGCCTGGCTGCAGACGCCGTGGATCCTGACGTTCTTTGCCATTCTGCTGGCCGTGCTGGCGCTGGCCATGTTCGACGTGTTCACATTCCAGATGCCGTCGGGCATCCAGGCCATGCTGTCCGAGCGCTCGTCTCGCGTGCCGGGCGGCCGTTATACCGGCGCGCTCGTGATGGGCGCCTTGTCCGCCCTGATCGTCGGACCTTGCGTCGCCGCGCCGCTCGCCGGCGCCTTGCTGTACATCTCGCAGACCGGCGACGTGGTCCTGGGCGGGTCGGCCCTCTTTGCGATGGCGTGGGGAATGGGCGTCCCGCTCCTGATCGTCGGCGCGTCCTCGTCCGCCTTGCTGCCCAAGGCCGGGCCGTGGATGGACGGCGTCAAGCGCCTGTTCGGCATGCTGTTGCTCGCGACCGCGTGGTGGATGTTGATCCCCGTGGTGCCGACGTGGGTCCAGATGACGGGCTGGGCGTTCCTGGCCGTCGTGTCCGCCGTGATGCTTCGCGCCTTTGACGCCCTGCCGCAAGGCGCGGGCGCCGGACGCATGTTCGGCAAGGGGCTGGGCCTCTTGCTCGCGCTGGCGGCCGCGGCGTGGCTCGTGGGTGCCGCCAGCGGCGGAC
>DALZRX010000737.1:0-1796 GCA_032015805.1 Achromobacter sp. | reverse complement strand
AGCGCCAGCCCTTTGCTGCACAGGCGCCCCCGGTTGGCCGGATGCGATTCGTCGCCGCGCACGCCCACCACCGCGCCGTCGCGCACCTGCACGCGCACTCCGCAGCCGGTGCCGCAATAGCAGCAGACGGACGCGACGTCACGCGCCTGCTCACTGACGATTTCAATCCGGCGCGCCATCGGCATGTCCATTTTTCTACTTCCCCGCCGCGCCTTCGCCCAGCATGAGCCGATCGCGCAGGGCGCCGATGCCGGCGCCTTCGCGGATGAGCCGCATGTACCAGGCGCTATCCGCCGTATCCCCGTACAGGCAGGCGCCCACCAGGCGGTCGCCGCGAATCACCAGTTTCTTGTAGACGCCGCCAGGCATGTCGGCCAGCGTGATGATCTCGGTCTGCGCGCCGCCCGCGAAGTCGCCGGCGGAAAACAGATCAATGCCGGTGACCTTGAGTTTCGTCGACGTGACGCTGCCCTCGTAGCGGCCGATGCCATGCAGGGCGAGATGGTTGGCCGCGACCTTGGCCTGCTCGAATAGCGGCGCCACCAGGCCATAGGCCGTGCCACGGTGGCTGACACATTCGCCCACCGCATAGATGCGCGGATCAAACGTCTGCAACGTGTCGCTCACCACGACGCCCCGGTCTACATGCAGCCCGCAACGTTGGGCCAGGTCGGTGTTCGGCCGCACTCCGGCGGCCATGACCACCAGGTCCGCGGGAATCTCCGTGCCGTCCGCGAAACGCACGGCGCGCACGCGACCGTCCGGGCCGCCCAAGATGGCCTCGGTCTGGCGCTGGAGCAGGAACGTCAGCCCCCTTTCCTCCAGGCGTTCGCGCAGCAGCGCGGCGGCTTCGCCGTCCAATTGCCGGTCCATCAGCGCGGCGCCCAGATGCACGACCGACACGGCCATGCCGCGCGCGGACAGGCCGTTGGCGGCCTCCAGACCCAACAGTCCGCCACCGATCACCACCGCGTGCCGGTAGCGCGAGGCGGCGTCGATCATCGCGTTGACGTCGGCGATGTCGCGAAAGGCGACCACGCCGTCCAGGTCGTGACCGGGGACCGGCAGGATGAACGGCGTGGACCCGGTCGCCAGCAACAGCCTGTCGTACGGGGTGCGCGTGCCGTCGTCGGCCAGCACGGTGCGCCGCGCCCGGTCGATGTCAGTGACCTTGCAGTTGCGCAGCAGCCGGATGCCGTTCCGCGCATACCACGCCTCGTCGTTGAGCACGATGTCCTGCAGCGTGCGCTCGCCGCAGAGCACCGGCGACAGCAGGATGCGGTTGTAGTTGGTGTGAGGCTCGGCGCCGAACACGGTGATGTCGTAGTGGTCCGGCGCGAGCTTGAGCAGCTCCTCCACGGTACGGATGCCGGCCATCCCGTTACCGACCACGACCAGCTTCTGCTTTGCCTGCATGACCGGCCTCCTATGCGGCAGCGCGCGTCGCGCCAGCCTGCTCCAACGGCGCGGGCACGGCGGCAAGCGCCGCGTTGGCCTGCGCCGCAGCCTGTGACCGCTCCGGATTGCCGTGCCGGCGATGCAGGAAGTCCACCACGCCCGCGCGGCAGGCGAGATACGTCGGATCGTTGGCCAGCCGCACGCGGTCGCGCGGCCGGGGCAGCGGGACTGGCAGGACCTCGCCGATGGTCGCGGCCGGTCCATTGGTCAGCATCACGATGCGGTCCGACAGCAGGACGGCCTCGTCCACGTCGTGCGTGACCATGATGGTGGTCGTGCGGGTCTTGGCCACGATCTTGAGCAGCTCGTCCTGCAGATGGGCGCGGGTCAGCGCGTCC
>DALZRX010000736.1:0-1799 GCA_032015805.1 Achromobacter sp. | reverse complement strand
CTGTGCTATTGCGCCTTGGCCACGGGTCTGTCCGCCCTCGCCTTCCCGGCCCTGCACCAGACCAACATCGTGATGCTCTTCCTGCTGGCGGTGGCCGCGGTGGCGCTGCGGCACGGCCGGGGGCCGGCCGCGCTCGCCTCAGTCGTCAGCGTGGGGCTGTTCGACTTTTTCTTCGTCCAGCCGCTGTCCTCGTTTGCCGTGTCGGACGTGCAGTACCTGCTGACCTTCGGCGTGCTGCTTGGCGTGGGGCTGCTGATCGGCCAGCTTACCGCCGGCCTGCGGTTGCAGGCGCAGGCCTCGGTCAAGCGCGAGGCCGACGCGCGCAGCCTGTACGAGTTCGCGCGCGAACTGTCCTCCGCCCTGCTTCCTGAACAGATCGTCGCGCTGGCCGGCTCCTTCGTGCATGCCACGTTCGGTGCACGCTGCTCGCTTTACATCCTGGGTCTGGATGACCGCCTGAGACTCGCCTCACCGGCCAACGCCGACACCCCCGCGCCGGAATCGGCGCTGGCGCAGTGGGTTTTCGACCACGGCAGTCCCGCGGGCGCCGGCACCACCACCCTCGCCAACAGCGCATTGCTGTACCTGCCGCTCAAGGCGCCGATGCGCACGCGGGGCGTGCTGGTGCTGGACGCGCCACGCCGCAGCCTCTATGCAAACCCGGACACGCGCCGGCAGGTCGAGGCCTATGCCACGCTGATCGCCATTGCGCTCGAACGCCTGCACTACGTCGAGGTGGCGCAGCAAGCCGTGGTCAGCATGGAATCCGAAAAGCTGCGCAACTCGTTGCTTGCCGCGGTGTCGCACGACCTGCGCACGCCGCTGACCAGCCTGGTGGGCATGACCGACACGCTGATGCGCCAGCAACAGGCGCTGCCCGCCGGCGTGCAGGAGACCGTGCGCGCCATGCGCGACCAGGCGCAGCGCATGCACGCGCTGGTCGTCAACCTGCTGGACATGGCCCGGCTGCAAAGCCGCGACGCGCCCTTGCGTCTGGAATGGCAATCCATCGAAGAATTGGTGGGCGCCGCATTGGCGGCCATGCGTGAACCGCTGGCGGGCCACAAGGTCGAGGTCGCGCCGCTGTCCGCGCTGCCGCTGGTGGAGTGCGATGGCGTGCTGATCGAACGCGTGCTGTGCAATCTGCTGGAGAACGCGGCAAAGTACACGCCCGCCGGCAGCGTTCTGCGCATTCAGGCTTTCGTGCAAGAGGCCGAGTTGCGGGTGGCCGTCGCCGATAATGGCCCCGGGGTGGCGCCGGGCGCCGAGCGCCGCATCTTCGAAAAATTCACGCGCGGCGAGCGCGAGTCCGCCACGCCCGGCGTCGGCTTGGGACTCGCGGTGTGCGAAGCGATCATCACCGCCCATCACGGCCGGATCTGGGTAGAGCACGCGCCGGGCCAGGCCAGCGGCGCGCAGTTCGTCTTCAGCCTGCCGCTGGGCGCCGCCCCCGAGATCCAACCCGAAACCGTTTGAGTCCACTTCATGTTCGATTTCCAGCCCATTGTCCTGATCGTTGAAGACGACGCCAACATCCGGCGGTTCGTCCGCCAGGCCCTGGAGAGCGAGGGCTGCGTGGTGCACGAGGCCGACACCGTCAAGCGCGGTCTGATCGAGGCGGGCACGCGTCAGCCGGACGCGATCGTGCTCGACCTGGGCCTGCCCGATGACGATGGAATGACGCTGATCCGCGAGCTGCGCGGCTGGACCGAGGTGCCGGTGCTGGTGCTGTCGGCGCGCAGCGCCGAGGCCGACAAGGTGGCGGCGCTGGACGCGGGCGCCGACGACTACCTGGCCAA
>DALZRX010000735.1:1160-1800 GCA_032015805.1 Achromobacter sp. | reverse complement strand
GCTTGTGGCCGGTCGCGACGCCGGCATCACGGGGGTGGTGGGCGCAGGCCGTTCGGTTGATGTGAATGCGGCGGGCGACGTGAAGATTGCCGCGCAAGGGGCATTGCAGACGCAGGGGGCGCTGCGTGTCGCGGCGGGGCAGGATTTGTCGCTGGGCGGCTCGCTGCTGATGGGCGGGCAGGATGTGCGGATCGAGTCCGGCCGCAATGTGCGGATCGGCGATGACACGCAGCAGGGTGGCACGCCGCCCGCTGGAGGATCGGGTACGGGAGGCGCGGGCAATTCGGGCGGTGCAGGCTCGGGCGATTCGAATGCGGGCGGTTCCAATGCTGGTACTGGCGGCGGCGCGGGTGCAGAAGGCGGCGCGTCGAACGCCGCCAGCGGCGCGGCGCAGGCCGGCACGAACGCGAGCGGTCTGGTCACTGCCAAGGGCGCGATCGAACTGAAGGCGGGCCGCGACACCGTCCTACCCGGCCAGGTCACCGCAGCAGGCGCGCTGCAGGCGCAGGCAGCCGGCGATCTGACCGCGGGCGCGACCGCGCAATTGCAGTCGGGCGGACCCGCCCAGATCCGCGCTGGCGCGGACCTCAGCCTTAGCGGTCTGGTTGGCGCGCGCGGCGACGTTTCGCTCATGGCGGGG
>DALZRX010000735.1:0-922 GCA_032015805.1 Achromobacter sp. | reverse complement strand
GGGGCGCGACGCACGAGTGACGGGCAAGGGATCGTCCACCGGCCGCCTCGCTATCGACGCCACGCGCGACCTGCGCATCGACGCGCCCGCGCAGTGGGACACCGAAGGCTCGGTTGCCGCAAAGTCAGGCGGCGACCTTGTGCTGGCCGGCACGCTTCGCGCCAATGGCGACACCACGCTCACGGCGGGCGAAAAACTGGCGGTCAGCGGCACGGTCTCGGCCGCGTCCGGTGGCATGAACATCTCTGCGGGTGGGGATGTGTTCGTGGGTGAGAAGGCCCAGGTGGCGGCGGCCGGTAACGTCAGCCTGACCGCTGGCGGCGACCTGCAAAGCATGGGCAAGGTCACGTCGCTGAAAGACCTGTCGCTGCAGGCCGTGCGCAACGTCCAGATCGACGGCGCAATGCTTTCCACCGGCAATCTGCGGATGCAGGCGGGCGAGACCCTGACGGCGTCCTCCGCATCGCGCATCCAAGCGGACGGCTCGGCGACGGCCGCCGCGGGCGACGCATCGTTCGCCGGCGTCTTCATCGCGGGGCAGTCCGCACAGATCGATACGCAAGGCAGCCTGGGCGTGGACGGCACGGTGCTGGCCGACGCCGGCACGTTGAAAGCCGTCAGTGGCGGCGACATGACGCTTGGCAAGGACAGCTTCCTGCAGTCCGCGCAGCAACTAGCGGGCCAGGCTGGCGGCAAGCTGATTGCAGACGGCACCGTGTCCGGTGAAGCCGACATCCAGCTGTCCGCTGGCACCGACGCCCAACTGAATGGCAAGACGGTCGCCAACGGCACCCTGCGCGCCGACGCGGGCGGTGACCTGACGGTGGGCCAGGACGGACTGGCGCAGGGCAGCGCAAATCTGCAATTGGGCGCGGGCCAGGATCTGCGCGTCGCAGGCACGGCCGGTACCGCGCAATCGGCG
>DALZRX010000734.1:1166-1803 GCA_032015805.1 Achromobacter sp. | reverse complement strand
CACGCTGGGCGTGCTGCTGTGCGAGCGCGCCGGCGTGCTGAACCTGGGCATCGAGGGCATCATGGTGGCCGGCGCCTTCACCGGCTGGCTGGTCGTCTACCTGGGCGCGCCGCTATACGTGGGCGTGCTGGCGGCGGCGCTGGCCGGCGCCGTGTTCGGCCTGCTGCACGCGGTGCTGACGGTGCCGCTGGGACTGTCGCAGCACGTCTCGGGCCTGGGGGTGACGCTGCTCGCCACCAGCCTTAGCTATTTCGCGTATCGCGTGACGTTCCCCAGCGTCTCCACGCCGCCGACGATCACGCCGTTCGCCGACATGAAGTTCCTGGACGGGATTCCGCTCATCGGCCCCGTGCTGGCCGGACAGACGCCCATGACGCTGATCGCGCTGGCCGCCGTGCCCATTCTTGCGTGGGTGCTGAATCGCACGCCGGTCGGGCTGGCGGTCCGCATGGTGGGCGAGAACCCCGCCGCCGCCGAAGGCCAGGGCCTGTCCGTGACGCGTCTGCGCATCGGCGCTATCGTGGCCGGATCGGCGCTGATGGGCGTGGCGGGCAGCTTCCTCACGCTGGCGGCGTTCAATGCGTTCTTCTTCAACATGGTCAACGGCCGTGGCTGGGTCTGCGTGGCGCTGGTGGTG
>DALZRX010000734.1:0-1156 GCA_032015805.1 Achromobacter sp. | reverse complement strand
TGAAGGGAGAAAGGTGACCCCCCCACGAAGCGCTTCGCGCTTCCCCCTCAAGGGGGCGTCGCGACGGACCGGCAAAGCCGGCTCCGTGCGACCCCATGAGGCGGCGCCAACTCGCGCGGTACTGCAGGGATGCAGCAACTGAATATTTTTGCAAGGAACTCGCATGTTCGATCTGATCATCAAGAATTGCACGCTGCCCGACGGCCGCAAGAACATCGACATCGGTGTGGCCGAGGGCCGCATTGCCGCCCTGGAGCCGGCGCTGAAGGCCGAGGCCGCACAGACCGTGGACGCCGCGGGGCAACTGGTGACCTCGCCCTTTGTCGACGCGCATTTCCACATGGATTCCACGCTGTCCTTCGGGCTGCCGCGCGTGAACCAGTCCGGCACGCTGCTGGAAGGCATCGCGCTGTGGGGCGAGCTGAAGCCGCTGCTGACGCAGGAAGCGCTGGTGGAACGCGCGCTGGCCTATTGCGATTGGGCCGTGGCGCGCGGCCTGCTGGCCATCCGCTCGCACGTGGACGTGTGCGACCCGCGCCTGCTCGCCACCGAAGCGTTGCTGCACGTGCGTGAGAAGGTGAAGCCTTACCTCGACCTGCAACTGGTCGCCTTCCCGCAGGACGGCGTGCTGCGCGCGCCCGGCGCGCTGGACAACCTGAAGCGCGCGCTCGACATGGGCGTGGACGTGGTGGGCGGGATTCCGCACTTTGAACGCACCATGCAGGACGGCGCCGAATCGGTGCGCATCCTGTGCGAACTTGCGGCCGAGCGCGGCCTGCGCGTGGACATGCATTGCGACGAAAGCGACGACCCGATGTCGCGCCACATCGAAACGCTGGCCTACCACACGCAGCGCCTCGGCCTGCATGGCCGCGTGACGGGCTCGCACCTGACGTCCATGCATTCGATGGACAACTACTACGTGTCCAAGCTGATCCCGCTGATCCGCGAAGCCGGCGTGTCCGCCATCGCGAATCCGCTCATCAACATCACGCTCCAGGGCCGCCACGACACGTATCCCAAGCGCCGGGGCATGACGCGCGTGCCCGAGCTGATGGCGGCGGGCGTGCCCGTGGCCTTCGGTCACGACTGCGTGATGGATCCCTGGTACAGCCTGGGTTCGGGCGACATGCTGGAAGTGGCGCACATGGGCCTG
>DALZRX010000733.1:0-1803 GCA_032015805.1 Achromobacter sp. | reverse complement strand
GCCGCCACGCGGGCTGCCGGCCGATGCTGCTGCGCCAACTGGCGTGCCGGCACCTCGATGACTTCGCCTGCATTGATCTTGAACACGGACACGGCTTCCGCCAGGCGCTGCGCCTGGTCCTGCAGCGAGCCGGCAGCGGCCGCGGCCTCTTCGACCAGCGCCGCGTTCTGCTGCGTCACTTCGTCCATCTGCGAAACGGCACGGTTCACCTGGTCGATGCCGCTGGATTGCTCCTCCGACGCCGCCGAGATCTCGCCCATGATGTCCGTGACGCGCTTCACCGAGGCCACGATCTCCTGCATCGTCGCGCCGGCGCGTTGCACCTGCTGCGAACCCGCGCCCACCTTGGTCACGGAGTCCTCGATCAGGCCCTTGATTTCCTTGGCCGCCTGCGCGCTGCGCTGCGCCAGCGAGCGAACTTCGCCCGCCACCACCGCAAAGCCCTTGCCCTGCTCGCCGGCACGCGCGGCTTCCACCGCCGCGTTCAGCGCCAGGATGTTGGTCTGGAACGCAATGCCGTCGATGACCGACACGATTTCCGAGATCTTGCGCGAGCTGGCCGAAATGCCTTCCATGGTGTGCACCACTTCCGACACCGCCGAGCCGCCGCGCTCAGCCACGTCCGACGCACTGGCCGCCAGCTGGTTGGCCTGGCGGGCGTTGTCCGCGTTCTGCTTGACGGTCGAGGCCAACTGCTCCATCGACGCGGCAGTCTCTTCCAGCGAGGCCGCCTGCTCTTCGGTGCGGCTGGAAAGATCCGTGTTGCCCGACGAGATTTCACGCGAGCCGACATTGATCTCGTCGACGCCGCGGCGCACGGCCGACACGGTGCGCGCCAGGCTTTCCTGCATGCGCTTGACGGCCGCCATCAGTGCGCCGATCTCGTTGGTGGAACTGACGTCCACCCGCACAGTCAGGTCGCCGGCGGCAATCTTGTCAAAACTTTCACCGACGGCGCGCAGCGGACGCAGCACGACGCGGTTCATGAACAGGAACGCACCCAGCGACACCGCCAGGATCAGCAGCGCCAGCCCGATGTAGACGTAAGTCATCGTCGACGCCTGCGCACGCGACGAACTCACCATCTCTTGGCTGTACTTGTCGATGTTGGCTGCAAACTCGGTGAGCTGCTTGAAGAAGAGCCCGCTGGCGGCGCCCGCCTTGGTGTTCTTCAGCGACAGATAGGTCGCCGCGTCACCCTTGTCCAGGGCGGCCATCATGCTTGCCAGGGAGTCGGCAAAGCCGTTGAATGCAGACAGCAGATCGCCTTCCGATGCCTTGCCGATCTCGGTCGACTTCGGAATCGCCTTGAAGCTCTCCATCTTCTTCTTGGCATCCGCGATGAGCTGTTGGACGATGCGCGAGTTCTCGGCGGCACCGCTCGTGTCGCCCGCGGCGCGCTGGGCGGCGGCGATGTCCGCGCGCACGGTGGCGCGCAGCATCTGCGTATACGAGTCCTTGATCAGATTGCTCTGCTGGACGCTCAGAGAATCCAAGGTGTTGATCGCGCGGGCATTGGACTGCATGCTGTTCCAACCCAGCCCGATGGCAACCAGCGCGGCAAAGGCAACCGCCAGTTGGGCCAGCATCAAGCCGGTGCGCACCTTCAGATTGCTAAACATTTCCGTAGTTCCGGTAATCGTCCTGGCGGCGCTCCATGGCCGTCAGGACGTAAAAGGGATTTTTTCTACTGCCTGTTCAATGCACTGGCGAACGTTCCGTCAGAAAGACTCCCAATCGTCGTCCGAAGGCGGCGCACGGCGGGCGGCCGGCTTCGGCGCGGCAGCGGCAACGTCCGCGGCA
>DALZRX010000732.1:419-1805 GCA_032015805.1 Achromobacter sp. | reverse complement strand
CGCCGGCAGCACCGCCTCCTAGAGCGTTCGCGATGCGGATGCGCGTCATCAAGAAGTATTTCATCACCGGCCTCTTGATCTGGGTTCCCCTGGTCATCACGGTGTGGGTGCTGGGATTGCTGGTCGCCACCCTGGAAGGGTTCGTGCCCGGCTTTCTGTCGTCCCAATCGCTGTTTGGCATCGACATTCCCGGTTTCCGCTTCGTCCTGGTCATCGTGGTGGTGCTTCTGACGGGCGTCTTTGCCGCCAACCTGATCGGCCGCACCATGGTGGACCAGTGGGAAAGCCTGCTTGGCCGCATCCCGCTCGTGCGTTCCATCTACAACTCGGTCAAGCAGGTCAGCGATACCGTGCTTGCCCCCAACGGACAGGCGTTTCGCCGCGCGGTGCTGGTGCAGTATCCGCGGGCGGGCGCCTGGACCATCGCTTTCGTCACCGGCACGCCCAGCGGTGAAGTGGCCGACAGCCTGCCTGGCGATCACATCAGCCTGTATGTGCCGACGACCCCCAACCCCACGTCCGGCTTTTTCCTGATGGTGCCTCGCGCCGAGGTGACCGACCTTCAGATGAGCGTGGACGCGGCCTTGAAGTACATCGTTTCCATGGGCGTTGTCGCCCCGGCCCCGGCGGCAACGCCCGTGGTCCGGCCGACTGCGCTCTCTCCGGCGCCGGGCGTGCAGGACGCACCCCGTGCCGATTCGTAACCCTTACGCTCAAACCAAGCACACAACGGAGTCATCCCGCATGCGTACCTGCTACACCGGCCAGGTTTGCCGTGACCATCTCGGCCAGACCGTCACCCTGTACGGCTGGGTGAACCGCCGCCGCGACCACGGCGGGGTCATCTTCATCGACCTGCGCGACCGCGCGGGCCTTGCCCAGATCGTGTTCGATCCGGACAACGCCGCCTTCGCCACCGCCGAACGCCTGCGCAATGAATTCTGCGTCCGCGTCACTGGCCTGGTGCGCGAGCGTCCGGCCGGCACGGCCAACGCCGAACTGGCGTCGGGCGAGATCGAAGTGCTCTGCAAGGAAGTCGAGATCCTGAACGCGTCGGTCACCCCGCCGTTCCAGTTGGACGACGACAACCTGTCCGAAACCACCCGCCTCACGCATCGCGTGCTGGACCTGCGCCGTCCGCAGATGCAGCGCAACCTGATGCTGCGCTACCGCGTGTCCATCGAAACCCGCAAGTTCCTGGACGAGCTGGGCTTCATCGACATTGAAACCCCCATGCTGGCCAAGAGCACGCCCGAAGGCGCGCGCGACTACCTGGTGCCGTCGCGTGTAAACGCCGGCCACTTCTTCGCGCTGCCGCAATCGCCGCAGCTCTTCAAGCAGATGCTGATGGTGTCGGGCTTTGACCGCTACTACCAGATCACCAAG
>DALZRX010000732.1:0-409 GCA_032015805.1 Achromobacter sp. | reverse complement strand
CTTCCGCGACGAAGACCTGCGCGCCGACCGCCAGCCGGAATTCACCCAGATCGATTGCGAAACCTCGTTCCTGAACGAATTCGAAATCCGTGAAATCTTCGAAAACCTGATCCGCCACGTGTTCAAGGTGGTGCAGGGCGTCGACCTGCCGTCGCCGTTCCCGATCATGCCCTGGACCGAAGCGATGCGCCGCTACGGCTCGGACAAGCCCGACCTGCGCGTGCAGCTCGAGTTCACCGACATGACCGACGTCATGCGCGACGTGGACTTCAAGGTGTTCGCTGCCGCCGCCACGGCGCCGGGCAGCCGCGTGGTCGCCCTGCGCGTGCCCGGCGGCGCCGAGATGTCGCGCAGCGAGATCGACGCCTACACCCAGTTCGTCGGCATCTACGGCGCCAAGGGCCTGGCC
>DALZRX010000731.1:0-1806 GCA_032015805.1 Achromobacter sp. | reverse complement strand
CCGAGCAGCAGGGCCAGGCGGGCATCCTTGCCGATACCGACGTCGATGAGGCGGACTACCAGGCGGTGCTGTTCGAAGGCGATGGCGATGCGCTGAAGGCGCTGAACCAGCGCATCGCGAGGCGCCCGGGCGCCATCCTGGCCGTGCATGGGCTGACCTCGGACGCCTTGGCGGCGGGCGCCAGCTACGTGCCGGAACGCCTGCTGACCGAGCGATCCGTCAGCGTGAACACGGCGGCGGCGGGCGGCAACGCCAGCCTCATGACCATCGGTTGAGTTTGACCCCGGATAACCCTTGGCCACTGCCAAGGGTTATCTCCAATATCGGGCTGGGTTGCACTGGAACGACAATCCGGTCGCACCTCTGGTCTGGCTGCCGCAATCCGGCATCCAGGCTTTGCAGAAAATGCATGCGCGGGACCCGGAGATCACTGGGCCCGCGGTAGTAAAAAAACCAAAAGCCGGGCTAAAAGCTCAGGTATAACAAGGCCTTAGTCCGATATTTCGGAGGATTCCCCCATGAAGTTCCGCACCACTTTGAAGCTTCTCGCTGCAAGCCTCGCCGCCGCTGGCATGACGGCCACCGCGCAGGCCGCCGACGTCAAGTTCGGCTTCGCAGCCCCGTTGACCGGCCCGCAATCGCACTACGGCGAGGACATGCAGAATGGCCTGAACCTGGCCCTGGAAGAAGCCAACAAGAAGGGCATCAAGGTTGACGGAGAAACCGCCAAGTTCGTGCTGGTTTCGCGTGACGACCAGGCTGACCCGCGCGTGGGCGTGCAAGTCGCCCAGCAGCTCGTCGACCAGGACGTCGTGGGCATCCTGGGGCACTTCAACTCGGGCACCACGATTCCCGCTTCGCGCGTCTACCATGAGGCCGGCCTGCCGCAGATCGCCATGGCGACCTCGCCGGAATACACCAAGCAGGGTTACGAAACGACGTTCCGCATGATGACCAGCGACACCCAGCAGGGCGCCGCGGTCGGCAAGTTCATCGTCCAAAACCTGAAGGCCAAGAAGGTCGCCATCATCGACGACCGCACGGCCTACGGCCAGGGCCTGGCGGACGAGGTCGAGAAGGCCGTCAAGGCTGCCGGCGGCCAGGTTGTGCGCCGCGAATACACCACGGACAAGGCCAACGACTTCACGGCCATCCTGACCAACATCAAGGGTTCCGCGCCCGACGCGATCTTCTACGGCGGCCTGGACGCACAATCCGGCCCGATGAAGCGCCAGCTCGCCACGCTGGGCCTGAAGGCCCCGCTGGTGTCGGGCGAAATGACGCGCAGCGACACGTTCATCAAGCTGGCGGGCGACGCCGCCGACGGCACCTATGCCTCGCTGGCCGGTGTGCCGCTGGACAAGATGGCCGCGGGCAAGGATTTTGATCAGCGCTATCAGGCCCGTTTCAAGAAGACGCCCGGCGTTTACGCGCCGTACGCCTACGACGGCGCCTGGAACATGATCACCGCCATCGAGCAGGCCGGTTCCGCCGACCCCGAAAAGTATCTGCCGAAGCTGGCCAAGCTGAACCGCAAGGGCGCCACCAGCGAACACATTTCCTATGACGACAAGGGCGACCTGAAGGAAATCTCGGTCACCATCTACGAAGTCAAGAACGGCAAGTGGGAGATGGTTGAAACGATGGTCAGCCAGGCTAACTAAGCCGGCTCGAACGAGGGCGGAACCTGGCTGCGCCATGGTCCGCCCGCCTTGTCCGCAGGCGCCGTCCGGCGCCGCGGCGCGCGTTGCACGGCCCGGCCCATGCGCCCTGGCCGACACGCGCGATTTTTCCAGGCTTATTCAG
>DALZRX010000730.1:0-1807 GCA_032015805.1 Achromobacter sp. | reverse complement strand
GGGGCGGTTGCCGCCAGGGCCTGCGCGCGGTCGGCGCTGTTCAGGTAGTTGATGACGACCTTGGCGCCTTCACGCAGGAAGGCCTGCGCGATGGCGGCGCCAAGGCCGCGGCTGGCGCCGGTGACGATGACGAGTTGCTGGTCCAGGGTCGGGTGCGGGCGTTGCGATGACATGGGGGTACGGCTTCCTGCTTAGTGTTCCGAGCCGCTGTTCAGCATGCGGCTGCGGGCTTTTTCGATATGGGCGCGCATGACATTGCGCGCGCCCTCGGCGTCCTGATCGCGGATCAGTTTGAAAATGTGGCGGTGTTCGTCGATGGCCGCGCGCGTGCGTTTCCAGGGTTCGCTGTGCACCAGGTGACGCATGACGTTCACGGCGTGGCTGACGTCGTATTCCAGCGACTTGAGCACCTGCACGAAGCGCTGGTTGCCGGTGGCCGACGCAATGGCGCGGTGAAAACCATAGTCGTGGTGGTGAGCGATGGCGCCGGAGGCGTCGGCCTCTTCGTAGCCGGTCAGCATGCGGTCCATTTCCTGCAGGTCCTCGGACGTGCGGCGCAGCGCGGCCAGTTGCGCGCACTCCGGTTCGATCACCATCCGCAACTCCAGGCCTTCGAGGATGTGGCCGACCCGGCGCGCGGGGTCCACCGCCGGCATGCCGCCCATCAGGTCAGGCTTGGCGTTGACGTAGGTGCCGGACCCGCGGATGGAGTCCACGAGCTGGTCTTCGCGCAGGCGGTCCAGCGCCTGGCGCACGACCGGCCGCGACACCTCAAAGAGGGCAGCCAGTTCCAGTTCGGTCGGCAGCTTGTTGCCCGGCGCGATCTTGCCGGTGGCGATCGCGTAGAACAGGCTTTCGTAGACGCGCTCGGCAAAACGCTCGGCGCGGACGTAGCCCAGGCCGGATGCCACCTCGGCCAGCACGTCCAGTTCGGGACGGGGGCGGGTGGCCGCGGCCAGCAGCGATTCAAGCTGCGGGTCACGCACGTTGCTCATCGGGCGCTCCTTCTAGTGGGGACGGGTTGTCATGCGCCATGACTAATCCGTGGGGCGCTAAGCCCCTGAAATATTAGGGATAACCCGGTCATCCGGAAAAATGTCCTGAAGCTTGGGATAAAAGCTGTCATTCCAATTGACAAGTTGCGGAGGCCTCCCGTACCTTGCCATCAAACCACAACGCCTGCGCGCACGACGCGCCGGCGGCGCGGCCGGCCCAGCCGCCGGCAAGCGCCTGGAGACATGCAACTTCCCCCAACCGGCCGTTCGGCCGCTACTTTACTCCGCACATCGTGACTCAGAAGAACTTTATCGCCAACCAGTGGGTGGCCGCGGCCGCCGGTGAAACCATTCCCGTCCTGAACCCGTCCGATGGCAAGCCTTTCGAGGAACTCGCCCGCTCGAACGAAGCCGACGTGGACCGCGCCGTCCAGGCCGCGCGCCAGGCCTTCGAGGGCGAGTGGGGCCAGATGGCGCCTGCCACGCGCAGCCGCCTCCTGATGAAGGTCGCCTTCGCGTTGCTGGACCGCCAGGAAGAACTGGCCCAGCTCGAGTCGGCCGACACGGGCAAGCCCATCAAGCAGGCTCGGGCCGACGCGGCCGCCGTGGCGCGCTACTTCGAGTTCTATGCCGGCGCCGTGGACAAGCTGCACGGCGAGACCATTCCCTATACGCCCGGCTTCACCGTCCTGACGGTGCGCGAGCCCCACGGCGTGACGGGCCACATCGTGCCGTGGAACTATCCCTTGCAGATCTTTGGCCGCAGCGTCGGCGCGGCGCTGGCCGCGGGCAACGCCTGCGTGGTCAAGCCG
>DALZRX010000729.1:0-1815 GCA_032015805.1 Achromobacter sp. | reverse complement strand
ACGCCCGCCGCGACGGTCACGCTGTGCAACGGCCTGGGCCGCGCCCGCATGGCGCTGAGTCAGCGCGACGCCGCCCTGCAGGATTTCGACTGCACGCTGGCGGCCGACGCCAACAACGTCGCCGCACTGAACGCCAAGGGCGTGCTGCTGGACGCAAGCGGCGACCACGCGCAGGCCCGCAAGCTGCTGGCGCAGGCGTGGGAACTGGATCCCTCGGATTTCCGTGTCCTGAACAACCTGGCGCTGTCGCACCTGGCCAGCGGCGACGCACGGGAGGCCATCCGCCTGCTGTCGCAGGCCGACGCGGTCCAACTCCCGACGCTCAAGCTGAACCTTGCATTCGCCCAGGTCCTGCAGGGCGACGATGGCGCGGCACGCAAGACGCTCGAAGGCATCATGGCGCCCGCGCTGGTGCCGCAGGCGCTGGCCGACTTCGCGCAGCGCCGCCAGCGCATCCGCGACGGCGCGGCGGTGGGCGGCGAACTGATGGCCGCCAGCCGCCACGTGCTGCAACTGCGCGAAAAAGAGGCGAACGGCAATGGCTGACCGAGCTCCGCGCACGCGCCGGTTCCTGTGCGGCCAACGCGGCTCGTTGTCGGTCGAAGCCGCCTACGTGCTGCCCGTCGTCATCGCCGCGGCAATGATGTTCATGGAACTGGCCAACATCGGCCTGACCATCAACATGGGCGCCAGCGCACTGGAACGCGCCGTGCAGCAGTTCCGTCAGGACGGCGCGGCGGGCATGCAGGACGGCGGCGCCATCGAATCGCTCGTGCGAACGCGCATGGTGGCCGCTTCGCACAACTACCTGGACGACGAGAACATCGCCACCGTCGAGGTCGAGCGCTTTGCCTCGTTGGACGCCATGGGCGGCGGCAGCGCCGAGGACGAGACCCAGGCCGCGGCCTTGACCAACGTGCCCGCGTGGCGCATCGAGGTCGACGTGCGCAAGGACTTCATCACTCCACTGCCACGGCTGCTGGGCGTAGACAGCGGCGCGTTCCGCTACCGCTATCAGCAGGTGCTGGCCTACCTGCCGCAACGCAACCAGGAATCGCAGCCATGACCGCCGCGCCGCGTCCGCCACGCCACGCCAAGGCGCCGCGCCGGCCGTGGAAGCGGCGATTGCCCTGCCCATCCTGCTGGGCGTCGGCATGATCGGCGCCGACATGCAGCGCATTCACAGCGAACGCATCCGCGTCGAGAACGCCGCGGGCGCCATGGCCCTGAACATCGCGGCGCAACCCGCGCTGACGGCCGGTGGCGTCGACGCGTTGGCCCGGGTTGCCATGCAGGGTCACGAAGACATGCAGCAGCTCATCATCCTGAATGTGCTGGAGTCCGGCCGCATCGCCTGGGCGCTGCAACGCGGCGGCGCGAGCGACCTGTGCGAAGCGCCGGCCTCCGGCGGCCAGTACACCGGCACGCTACCGCAGGACCGGCCCGACACGGGCGAAAGCAACGTCGACAACAGCACCATGTCGATGATCGTGGTGAAGGCGTGCCGAGACACCGCCGACATCTCCATATGGGCCGGCATACCGTTGCCCGACCTGCTGCAGACGGCCGCAGTGTTCCGCGCCACCTCCCGAACCATCACGCTGGATGAATCGCTGCGCGCGGAAAGCGTCGCTTCCGGCCTGGCCTACGCCGAACCATGAAGCAACGCCCCGTCCGTATCCTCTCGCTGGCCCGCCAACGCGGCGCGTCCGCCGTATTCCTGCTGCTGTTGATCGGCGCGGTCGCCGCGCTGGCCGCCTACGCCTCGGACGGCACGCGCATGACCGCCGACGCCGCACAGCTCAAGCGCGCCAC
>DALZRX010000728.1:0-1817 GCA_032015805.1 Achromobacter sp. | reverse complement strand
GCGCTGCTGGTGGACGACGCCGAGCTGGCCCGCCGCACCGCAGCCCAGCCCATCACCCGCCCCGCCGCCGACCGCGGCTACCGCAAGCTGTTCCTGCAAACCGTGACGCAGGCCGACCAGGGCGTCGACTTCGACTTCCTGCGCGCCGGCGTCACGCACGACACCGTTCCCAAGAAGTAAGCCTGACGTCTCTGCCATGAACGCCATCACGCCCGCCGCCTTGCAGGACCCCGCCCCCGATGCCGTGCAGGCCGCGGTGGCGGCACTGGAGGAAGACATCGTCTTCGGCCGGCTGCACCCGCGCGAACGCCTGACCGAGGACGAGCTGATGGCGCGCTTCGGCATGAAGCGGCACGCCGTGCGCCGGGTGCTGGTCGACCTGGAGCTCCTGGGCGTGGTGGAAAAAAAGCGCAATGTGGGCGCGGTGGTGCGCACATTCTCCGTGCGCGAAGTGATGGAGCTGTATGCGCTGCGCGAAGTGCTGGAAGTGCAGGCCGCCCGGCAGATGCCGCTGCCCGTGCCCGAGGCGCGGCTGGCCGCGCTGGTGGCGGTGCAGCGCGAACACGACGCGGCGGTGGCGGCCGGCGACGCGCGGCGCGTGTTCCGCAGCAACCAGCACTTTCACCGCGAATTCGTCGGCCTGCTGGACAACGCGGTGCTGGGACAGGCCATCGAGGAATACGCCCGCCGCACGCATCCGATCCGTTTCGGCTCGCTGGTGACGGCGGGTCACCGCGAACGCGCGCGCCAGGAACACTGGACGATGATTCAGGCGCTGCGCGACGGCAACCGCGATGCGCTGATGGCGGTCTGCCGCGACCACCTGATCCCGTCACGTGACGCCTACCTGGCCTCGCAGCAGGCGTATGCGCAGACGCAGGGCGCCTTCCCCGCGTCTCCAATATCCGCCTGACGTCTGGCGGCAACGCCCGGCCGCCCACGGGCGGCAACAATTTGACAAGCCCGGCCCGGGATCGGTAATAATAACAATTACTATTTCCCGTAATTTGCATGAGCAGTTGTCCCGCCTCCGACCGCGAGGCGCCGGCGGCTTGATCAAAAGGTTGGATCTTGAGTACGCCGGGATGCGCCTTCCCCTCCTCCATCGAAACGCTCTATAGCGACCACCACTCCTGGCTGAGGGGCTGGCTGCGCCGCCGCCTGGGCAACGCGGACCAGGCCGAAGACCTGGCCCACGACACCTTCATCCGCCTCTTGAGCAGCGAACGCGTCCCGTCCACGCTGGCCGAGCCGCGCGCGTTCCTCACCACCGTGGCGCAACGCCTGGTGTCCAACCACTGGCGTCGCGAGAAGCTGGAACACGCCTACCTCGAGGCGCTGGCGCAGGCGCCGCAGGCCGTTCACTGGTCGCCCGAAGACCGGGCCATCGTGCTGGAAACGCTGCTGGAACTGGACCGCCTGCTTGACGGCCTGCCTGCCATCGTCCGGCGGGCGTTTCTGCTTTCGCAGCTCGAAGGGCATACCCACGCCCAGGTGGCCGAGGCGCTGGGCATCTCCATCCCCACCGTCAAGCGCCACCTCGTCAAGGCGTTGCAGCGCTGCTGCTTCGCCGATCTTTCCTTTACCCGATGAGCGGGCGCATGTCGGCCTCGCCCTGGTACAGGGCCACGCGGGACGCCGCCGCGCTGTCGCCCGCCGTCGCGCAACGCGCGTTGGAATGGCTGGTTGAATTGCAGGGCGACCCGGTCGCGCCGGAAACGGTGCGCGAATGGGCCTCCTGGCGTGCCGCGCACCCGGACCACGAACGCGCCTGGCGGCGGATCGAATCCGTGCAGGGCACGCTGCAGCCGCTTGCC
>DALZRX010000727.1:0-1838 GCA_032015805.1 Achromobacter sp. | reverse complement strand
AGCCTGGCCAAGTCGTTCGCGCCGGGGCTGCGCATCGGCTACATCGTCGCGCCGCCGGCGCTGGCGGCCGAACTGCGCGCATTGCGCCGCCTGATGCTGCGCCACCCGTCCGCCTACATCCAGCGCGCGTTTTCGCTGTTCATCTCGCTGGGACACCATCACTCGTTGCTGCGGCGCCAGTCGCAGGCCTACCAGAAGCGCGGCGCCGAGCTGGCGCAAGCGCTCGCGCGGCACCTGCCGGATTTCACGGCCATCCCCATCACCGGCTCGTCGTCATGCTGGCTGCAGGGCCCGCCATGGCTCAATGCCGCGGCGCTGTCCGAGGCCGCGCTGGCCGAAGGCGTGGTGGTCGAGCCGGGCGACGTGTTCTTCATGGACGGCGCGAACGCGCCCCGCAACTTCCTGCGCGTGGGGTTCACATCGATTCGTCCCGAGCACATTGAACCGGGCATCGCACGGCTGGCAAAGGTGGTGGACGGCCAGCGCCGCGCCGCGCAAGACCTGGCCGTCTGTCCAGGCGGCTGACGCGGGTTTGTCATGCGTGAGGCGCCTGACACCAGTGTTACCGCGGCATCATGTTGACCCGGCGACTCATGGGTGTCAGTCACCATTCAGCGCTCACCAGGACAGCCCTACAGCAATTCGTCGCGCAGGTAATACCACCGGTACAGCAAACCCTGGCCGATCCGGCGGAACGGCGCGAACAGGTGGCCCGGCAAGGGCGTGTCGTAGATGGGCAGGTTCCACGCGATGCCGTCCTTGCCCATCATGCGCTGCGCCAGCCGCCGGCCCGCATGGGCCGAGAACGCCACGCCGTTGCCGCCGTAGCCGAACGCGTAATACACGTGCTGGGCCGGATCGGGCTGCGTCACGCGCGGCATCATGTCGTGGCTCACGTCCACCCAGCCCCACCATGAGTACGCCACGTCCACGCCCCGCAACGCCGGGAATTTGCGCGCCAGTCCTTCGCGCAGGAGCGCAAGGTGGCGCGGGTTCTCGGCGTCGGCCCCGCGCAGTGCACTGCGGCTGCCGATCTGCATGCGGCCGTCGGGCAAGAGGCGGTAATAGAAGCGCAGCGTGCGCGTGTCGGTGATGAACACCGTGCTCTTCAGTCCCGCCGCCTCGCGTTCCGCCGGCGACAGCTCGCGCGTGACCATGGAGTTGGACAGCACCGGCATGATCCGGTTATCCAGCAGGCGATTCACCCCCTGGGCGGTGTAGCCGCCGGTGGCAAACGCCACGCGCCGCGCGCGCACCGTGCCGCCGGGCGTCTGCAGCCGGTACATGCCGTTCTCCACGCGCCAGCCGAGGACGGGGCTCGACGGATGGATGCGCACGCCCAGCGCCCGCGCCTGCCGCAGATAGCCATAGGCCAGCTTGAGCGGATGCACGCCCACGCCGTCCGGCTCGTGCATGGCGCCCACCGCCTCGCGATCGTCCACATAGCGTTCGCGCAGTTCGGCGCTGCTGAGCATTTTCGTGTCGTAGCCGAAGACGTCGCGCATCACGCGCGCCTCGTTTTGCAGGAACGCCATCTTCTTCTGGCGATGCGCCGTGTACAGATGTCCGCCCGGCTGCGCGTCGCAGTCCACCTGCGCCACCAGGCTCTTCCAGTACTCGAAGCCTTCCCGGATCTCGGCGTCCAGCCGCTTCGCGGTGTCCAGCCCCCAGCGCTCGATCCACTGCGAGCGGTACAGTCGCCCCGACGCGTTCTGGCCCTGGCCGCCATTGCGGCTGGTGCAGCCCCACACGGCGCGGTTGGCTTCCAGCACGACGGCCTTCACGCCGAAATCGCGCGCCAGCGCCAGTTCGGCCGACAGGCCCGTGAAGCCGGAGCC
>DALZRX010000726.1:0-1839 GCA_032015805.1 Achromobacter sp. | reverse complement strand
CAGGCCGGGATGGCGCGGCGCCTGGCCGATCATCGGGCGGCTGTCCGGCAGCGTGGGGCGGCGGCCCAGCCAGGCGGCGGCGTCCAGCCGATCCCCCAGCGGAAAGGCCTCTCGTGCGCGCTGTTCGGCCAGATCAAGCTGATCGGGGCGCGCGGGCGCCTCGCAGGCGTCCAGTTCCACGCCTGTCGACAGGCGCAGCCCGCGCGCCATGGGCGATAGCACGTAGCCACCGCCCGTGTCGTACACGGGCCGGGTGACGCGCGCGCCGTCCCGGCCGTTGTAATGCATGTGATAACCGCGTTCGAACGCCATGGGCAGGTCGATGCCGGTGGTCTTCAGCATCGCCTTGGACCACGGCCCCAGCGCCACGACCAGCCGGTCTGCCGACACGGCTTCCGAGGCGTTCGTCCCTTGCACCGTCCAACCGTTGCCGTCCCTTCGGATGCCGCTGGCGGCCAGCCGTTTGAAGACGCCGCCCTCGCGCTGGAACAGGCCGGCGTAGGCGGCAACGACCTCGTGGGGGTCATCCACCGAATAAGAGCCCTGTATCCACAAGGCGCGATGGAAGATGGGCGACAGGGCGGGCTCGATCTCGGCCAGGGCCGCGGCGTCCAATTCCTGGGTGGGCACGGCGTATTGCGCGAAGGTGCGACGCGCCAGCGCCCCGGCATTCCAGGCGGCTTCGGTGCGGTACAGGAAGATCCAGCCGGTATCGCGCAACCGGTGGCGGGCGCCGCTTTCGTCCAGCAGCTTCAGGTGCTCGGGCGCGGACAGCCGGATCAGGCCGTCCAGCGCCCGCGCGGTTTCCTGGAAAACGGACGGCCGCGCGCTCATCAGAAAGCGCGTCGCCCAGCCCAGGTTTGCCGCCACGTACGGCCAGCGGTACCGGAACTGGACGGTGTCGTTCTTCAGCAGGCGCGGCAGTTGCCCCCACAGTCCCGGATGATTGAACGGCATCAGCGAACTGCGGGCCAGGACGCCGGCGTTGCCCATTGACGTTTCCAAGCCGGGCGCTTGCCGGTCGACCAGCAGGACCGACATGCCCCGCCGCTGCAATTCCAGCGCGCAGCACACGCCGACGATGCCGGCGCCCAGCACGATGACCTGTTTCCCCATGCCGTTTTTCATCCTTGTCCGTGGTGCCCCAGGATACGCGCTGCCGCCGTCACGCCCCACCATGAGGCCTCTTCGAAGACCGAATAGCCCGACAGGTCCGCGTGCGCGAACAGCACCGGACCGTCCACCGCCCGCAGTGCCGCCAGGCCGGGATTGGACAGGTAGCCGCAGACCGGCGTGGCCATCGCGTGGCCCCGAACCGTTATCTCAAGTTGGCGGGCGTTGCGCCAGAATTCATTTCCGTACGCCGCGACCAGATCCACGGCGGCTGCGTCGCGCAGGTCCTGCGGGGAGGCGCGGGTGAGCCAGTCGCGTGCGGCCTGCGGTGTCTGGCTGCTGAGCGCGTGATAGGCAGTAAATACGCTGCGCGGCGTACGCGCCACGCGCAGCAGTTGGTGGGTGGATACGACGTAGCCGAGCGCCTGGCCTTCGTAGACGACGTTGTCCCACGACAAGGGCTCGCCCGGCGCTTCGAGCGGATAGCCTTCCATGACGAAGTTCGACACCATCCAGGCCGCGTGCGGCGCGGCGTGCGCGGCCGGGTCGTAACCATAGGCCCGGATGTCAGGCAGCAGTCGCTGCGCGACGAAAAGCGGCATGGCGCAGACGGCCCGGCGGGTCTGCAGGGCGTAGGCACGAGGGGCGCCCTCTACGGCACTTTCCACGCAAAGGACGCGCGGGCCGGCAGGCAGTTCCTCGATGCGCGCCGCCGTGCCCGGCAGC
>DALZRX010000725.1:0-1844 GCA_032015805.1 Achromobacter sp. | reverse complement strand
CAGCACGATGGACCAGAACGCCGGGCGGATCTGCGGCCAGTAGGCGTACCAGATTACCGAGGCCTTGCTGGCGCCGGTGGCCGTGACGGCTTCGATGGGGCCGCGCTGGGCTTCCTCGAGGGCTTCGCCAACCAGCTTGCCGACAAAGCCGATCGAGCGGAAGGCAATGGCCAGCGTGCCGGCCAGTGCGCCCGGTCCGAAGATGGCGATGAACAGCAGCGCCCACACCAGCGAGTTCACCGACCGGCTGGAGACCAGGATCAGCCGGGCCAGCATGTTGATGGTCTTGCTGGGCGTGAGGTTGTTGGCCGCCAGCAGGCCCACCGGCACGGCCATGAACACCGAAAGGATGGTGCCCAGCGTGGCGATGTGCAGCGTTTCGATCAGCGCATTGTGTACACCGTCCGGGTAGTACGCCCAGTCGATCGGCCACATCCGCTGAAAGAGGTCGGCCATCTGTTCCGGCGCGTCATACAGGAACTCCGGAATGACTTCCACGCCGCGGATCGCCTGCACGATCGCCGCCACCAGCAACAGGTACAGCGCAAAGCGCAGCAGACGCTGGCCCATGCTGTAGCGCTGCCAGACGCGCGGCTGGCCTGCGGGGTTCAAGGGGGATACGTGGGCGTTCATTCGTCCACCTCCGCCTTGCGTGCGGCCGCCGGCTTGCTGCTGCCGATGCCGCGCGCGCCGGTGAAGCGGCTCTGCAGGATGCGGTCAAAGCCCAGGTTGTCCAGGAACACCGCTCGCACGAAGCTGGCCAGGATTTCGCCCAGCATGATGATGGCGATCAGGGTCAGCAGGATGGCGCTGACGAAGTCGTAGTCGAAACGCTGGAAGGCCGAGAACAAGGTGCCGCCCACGCCGCCCGCGCCCACGATCCCCACCATGGTGGAGTTGCGCAGGTTCGAGTCGAACTGATAGGTGGCAAAGCCGATGAATCGGGCAAACACTTGCGGCAGCACGCCGAACACGATCACGTTGGCGAACGACGCGCCCGTGGCGCGCACGGCTTCGACCTGCTTGAGCGAGATTTCCTCGATGGCCTCGGTGAAGAGCTTGCCGATGAAGCCGATGGACGCGACCGTCAGCGCCAGAATGCCGGCCAGTGCGCCAAAGCCCACGGCCTTCACGAACAGGATGGCGACGATCACCGGGTGCAGGGCGCGGCACAGCGCGACCAGCGACCGAGCGGGCCACGAGATCCACGCGGGCATCATGTTGCGCGCGCCCAGGAGGCCGACGGGCAGGGCCAGGATGATGCCCAGCATCGAGGCCAGGACGGCGATCTCAAGGCTTTCCGCGATGCCCTTCCACAGCGTGGCGGGCTTCTCGAAATTGGGGGGGAACATGCGCGCGAGGAAGGTCGACGCGTGGCCCATGCCGGTTTCGAAGCGCGCCCAGCTGAAGTCGAGCTGCGCGGCGGCGTAGATGGTGTACAGCACCAGCAGCAGCACGCCGGCCTTGGCGCGCCCCGACATGGCGAAGGGGCGGATGCCGCCCCGGGGTTGCGTCATTCCAGCCAAGACTCGCCTCCGTAGATGGTCTTGAGCATGGTCGCGTCCAGGCCCTGGCCGTCGCCGTCGTAGACCACGTGGCCGCCCGACATGCCGACGATGCGCGTGGCATAACGGCGCGCCAGTTCGACGTCGTGGATGTTGACGATGACGGGGATGCCCGTGGCGCTGCCCTGGGCGGACAGCAGTTCCATGATTTCGACGGAGGTCTTGGGGTCGAGCGACGACGTCGGTTCGTCGGCCAGCAGGACTTGCGGGCGCTGCATCAGCGCACGGGCGATGCCCACGCGCTGGCGCTGGCCGCCCGACAGGGCGTCGGCGCGCTGG
>DALZRX010000724.1:0-1856 GCA_032015805.1 Achromobacter sp. | reverse complement strand
TGTGCGCCGGGCTGGCGTGCATCGCCAGCTTTGCGCGCCTGCGTTTCGACGCGAGCGAACCGGTGCAGACGCCGGCCTCCCGCTGACAAGGCGTTGCGCCCGCGCCTGCGCCCCCGTCAGCCAACGACAATCCCGCAACATTGTTGCCGTTCATGTCGATATATTCGACGCCCAAATCGACAAATTCGTAAGATGTGCAACATCGGCTAAATAAGGCCCTGGCCGGGCCGTTGTCCTTTTGCAGGCTTGCTGCACCTTTGGGACGACGCGCATGACACAGCTTCTGAAAGACATCACCATCCGCCGCATGATCCTGGGCACCTTGCTCGTGATCAGCATCTTCATCGCCGGCCTGTCGGCCATCAGCGTCCATGGGCTGCGCAGTGCCGGCGAAGCGCTCGCTGCCAGCAGCGAACTCCTGCACGAGGTATCCGCGCTTTCCCGCGTCAACGACCAGATCATGCGCGCCCGGCTGCGGCTGTCGCGCCAATTGGAATACGTGGCGGAGGGCGAAAAGGACAAGGCCGCGGCGGAAGGGCGCAGCATCGACACCGCGTTGACCGAGGCGAAAAAGCATCAGGCGCAGTTCATCGAACTGGCCCGGCGCGACGCGCCTGCGGCGTTGCTGGAGGCCATGCGCTCGGGCTTTGACGCCCTGGCGGACGGCATTACCGTGCAGCGCCAGCATCTGGAAGCCGGCGCGGTCGACAAGGCGCGCGCCCATGCGGCCGGCCCGGTCGTTACCGCAAGCCGCAGCTTCGGCAAGAGCATGGAGAATTACGAGGCGTACGCGAAGGCGCGCGAAACCCAGCTCTGGTCCGACGCCGACGCCAATCGCCGCCAGGCCTACGTCGGCATGGGCGCGGTCCTGGGCATCTGCCTGCTGCTCCTGATCCTGGGCGACCGCTACGTCGTGTATTTCGTAAAACGTCCGCTGGATTCACTGAAGGCGCATTTTCAGCGCATCGCCGGTGGCGACCTGACCACGCCGATACCTTCCTTCGGCAAGAACTGCGTGGGCCAGATCATTCCCTATCTGCAGGAAATGCAGGCCAGCCTGGTGCGCACGGTGCATGCCGTGCGCGACGGCGTGGTCGAGATCAACACGGGCTCCAGCGAAATCGCGGCGGGCAACCAGGATCTTTCCAGCCGCACCGAGCAGCAGGCCGCGTCGCTGGAGGAAACCGCCGCCAGCATGGAGCAGTTGCTGTCCACGGTGACGAGCAATGCGGAGAACGCCCGGATGGCCAACGAGATGGCCAGCACCGCGTCCGAGGTGGTGCAGCGCGGCGGCGACGCGGTGCAGGCCGCGGTCACCACGATGCGCGAAATCGCGCAGGACTCCAGCCGCATCGAGGACATCGTCGGCGTGATCGACGGCATTGCATTCCAGACCAACATCCTCGCCCTGAACGCCGCGGTGGAGGCCGCCCGCGCGGGCGAGGAAGGCAAGGGCTTTGCCGTGGTGGCGGCCGAAGTCCGGTCGCTGGCCCAACGCAGCGCCAGCGCCGCCAAGGAGATCAAGCAATTGCTCGACGCCTCCGGGGCCACGGTGCAGGCGGGGTCCGCGCAGGTGGAGGCGGCAGGCCTGACGATGACGGAGATCCTGGAGACCATCGACCGGCTGACGATGCTGGTCAATGACATCGCCACCGCGTCCAATGAGCAGGTGACGGGGATCGATCAGGTCAACACCGCCGTCACGCAGATGGACCAGGTCACGCAGCAGAACGCGGCGCTGGTCGAGGAAGCCGCGGCCGCCGCGTCGTCGCTGGAGACGCAGGCGCAGCGGCTGCAGGAGGCGGTGAGCGCGTTCCGGCTGCCCCCGCAGGGCCAGGATGCCCGCCAATCGCCAG
>DALZRX010000723.1:0-1858 GCA_032015805.1 Achromobacter sp. | reverse complement strand
CGCAGGGTGGCGCGCAGGTGCTGGTGCAGCAGACGCGCCAGACACGCGACCCCAACTGATTTTCCGCACGCCCCGAAGGGGGCAGAGCGCGCCTCGAGCGCGCGCAAACCCTTTCCACCCAATGGATGGCGGCAGGATGTTCCACGACAGAAACCTGAAATGGGCGGCGGCCGGTCTGGCCGCGGTGTTATGGGCAACCGGCGCCTGCACGCAGGTTCGGGCGGAAACCGCAACCACGAGCGCGGGGGCGCAATGCAATTGCGCCTCGCCGTACCGCGAATGCAAGAACGCCGACACGCCACAGGCCAAGGCGCTGTTTGCTGCGGTCAGCCGCAACGACGAAGCGGCATTTCTCGCCGCGTTGGCGCAGGTAAAACGCCCCGGCGACTACGCCATCGACGGCGTGCCATTGCTACATGTCTTGCTCATGCCGCCGCGCAGCCTGCGGTCGGGGCATGTGTATTGGGACATGGCGCCCGAGGAATCGACGCGGCTGCGGGAGGCGCACGAGGGCGGCCTGCCGGCGCGTGCGCGCATGCTGAACGCCCTGCTGGCGGCCCAGCCCCCGCTGGACGACATTGCGTACGAATCGCGCCGGCCGCCGCTACACCTTGCCCTCCTGTACGGAACGCCCGGCATGATGGAGGCGCTGCTGGCCGCGGGCGCCAATCCCGACCAGCGCGGCGACGCCAACGATACGCCGCTGGAATTCCTGCTGAACCGCGATTACGAGTATGCGGTGCGCATGACGTACTTGCCGCGTCTGGTCGACCGCGAGCGCATGACACGCATGGTGGTCGCCTTGTTCGGCGCTGGCGCTAGCCGCCCCTATGCGGCGCTCGACGCCGCCGCCAGGGCGACGCCTTCCAACGCTGCCGCGGGCGAGCCGGGCAACCAGCGGCCTTCGGCCGACTTCCTGTCCTGGCTTCCCCTGGTGGAATTGACCGAGGGCGCCGACGCCCTGCGGGCAATGGCGGCGGCGGGCAGCCGGCCCGCCTAAGGCGAGGAGCTGACTGCACTGGCGTTTGCTGCCTATGAGGGGGATGCGACGGCGGTGTCGTTCCTGATGGAGCAGGGGCCGCGCACGATACCGGCCACCGCCTGGGGCGAAAGCGGTGAACGGGATGTGTGGCTGGACGCCGCGCAGGCCGCGGTGGAGGGCGGGCATCCCGCAGTCGCGGCGCAACTGCTGCGCGCCCGGATGCCGTTCGCGCAGCGCGGCCCGCAAGTGGGTTCGGGCAGCGGTCTGGTGTTTGCCAAGCCACAGATGGGAGACCGTCCAATCCTGAACTTGGCAGCTCAGCGCGGCGACGCGCAGACCGTGCAGCGTTTGCTGGCCCTGGGTGCGCCGGTTGAAGGGGATCCCGCCGAGCCGCACGGCAACACGCCGCTGGCCGACGCGGTTCAGGCCGGCAAGCCCGAGGCGGTGAAAGCACTGCTGGCGGGCGGGGCCGACCCTGGCCTTCGACGCGAAGGCTACGACCGCAGGTCGGCGCTGGACGTCGCGGTGCAGGCAACGGACACCACGCTTTTGCGCACGGTGCTGTCGGCCATGAAGCCCGAATCCCTGCAAACCGCGCTAAGCAACTCCGCCGACTCGCCCGTCGCGCAACTACTGCGCCAGCCGGGCGGGCAGGGCGCGGCGGTCTTGCGCCTGTTCGCCGATGCGGGATTCGACATGAAGACCCTGGACGCAGGCGCCATTCGCCAAGCGCTGGAAAACCACGATACGGCGCTCGCCATGATGCTGATCGACGCCGGCGTGCCGGTGAATCCGATGGTGCCGGCAGCCCGAGGCGATGCCTCGCCGCAGGGCCTGGACGATCCGCGCGGCATGCCGCCGCTGCTGCTGGCGGCG
>DALZRX010000722.1:765-1858 GCA_032015805.1 Achromobacter sp. | reverse complement strand
GTTGAGCGCGTCGCGCAGCCAGTCGCCCAGCAGGTTGACCGACAGCACCAGCGCCACCAGCGCGATGCCAGGGAAGATGGAGATCCACCACATGCCCGAGAACAGATAGCTGTTGCCGATCCGGATCAGCGTGCCGAGCGATGGCGCGGTGGGCGGCACGCCCACGCCCAGGAACGACAGCGTGGCCTCGGTGATGATGGCGATCGCAAGGTGGATGGTGGCGATGACCAGCACCGGCCCCATGACATTGGGCAGGATGTGGCGGCGCAGGATCGTGATGGGGCCGATGCCGATCAGCTTGGCCGCCTGTACATATTCCTTGTTGCGCTCGACCAGTGTGGAACCGCGCACGGTGCGCGCGTACTGCACCCACCCGGAAATGCCGATGGCGAAGATCAGCACGTAAAGCGCGAGCTGGTCGTGCATGTCGCGCGGCAGCAGACCGCGCGCCACGCCGTCGATCAGCAGCGCCACCAGGATCGCCGGAAACGAGAGCTGCACGTCGGCGATGCGCATGATGAAGCTGTCGACGCGTCCGCCCGCATAACCGCTGATGAGACCCAGCGTCACGCCCAGCACCATCGAAAACAGCACCGAGGCAAAGCCGACCAGCAGTGACACGCGAGATCCATACATCACGGCCGACAGAATGTCGCGGCCCTGGTCGTCCGTGCCCAGCAGGAAGTCGGGGCTGCCGCCTTCTTCCCAAGCCGGCGGCGTGTTGGCGTCCATGATGCTGAGGGACGCGAGATCAAAGGGGTTGTGCGGCGCGACGACCGGCGCGAACAGCGCGCCCAGCACGATGACCAGCGTGACGATCGCGGCGATGATGGCGCCCGGCGAGCGTTTGAAGCTGTGCCACAGGTCGCTGTCGGCGGCGCGCGTGAAGAAGGGAGCGATGCGAGCAATCATGGGATGAGTCCTTTATTTGCTCTGCACGCGCAGACGCGGGTCCACGGCGAAGTACAGCAGGTCGACGACCAGGTTGATGACCACGAACATGAAGGCGATCAGCACCAGGTAGGCCGCCATGACGGGAATGTCCACCATGCTGATGGCCTGGATGAACAGCAGGCCCATGCCGGGCCACTGG
>DALZRX010000722.1:0-755 GCA_032015805.1 Achromobacter sp. | reverse complement strand
CGCGAACTTGATGAAGTCGGCGCGCAGCACTTCCAGCATCTCGGCGCGCACCAGGCGCATGATGAGGGTCATCTGAAAGAGCGCCAGCGTGATGGCGGGCAAGATGAGCGCCAGCCACCCGGATTTGCTGAGAAAGCCCGTGGTCCACCACCCCAGGCTGACGACGTCGCCGCGGCCAAAGCTGGGCAGCCATCGCAACTGCACGCTGAAGAACAGGATGAGCAGGATGCCGATCAGGAAGGTGGGCAGCGAAATACCCGCCAGCGAAATCGCCATGAAGGCCTTGGACAGCACACCGTGACGCTTGAGCGCGGTGTAGATGCCCATGGGAATGCCGAGCGCCAACGCCATCACGGCGGACACGAACGACAGTTCCAGCGTGGCGGGCATGCGCTCTTCGAGCAGGTCGCTGACGGGGCGGCGATGGCGGTAGGAGATGCCGAAATCGCCGCGCACGGCGTTGGCGACGAAATGGGCATACTGGACGACGAACGGGTCATCCAGGCCGAGCTGTTCACGCAATTGGGCGCGCTGTTCGGGCGTCGTGTCCTGGCCGACCATGCTGGCGACCGGGTCGCCCACGTAGCGGAACATGGAGAACGCAATCAGCGCCACCGTCAACATCACGAGCACCGACTGGAGCAGCCGCTGCGCAATAAAGGAAAGCATGTCAGGAAGCCCTCTGGGTTCGGACGGCGCCGGGCGGGTTCCGCGCTTGCGGCGGGAATGGGGGCGAGGCCGGGCGCGTCCGGGCG
>DALZRX010000721.1:0-1859 GCA_032015805.1 Achromobacter sp. | reverse complement strand
CCGAAAGCGTGGCCGCTCGCGAGCGCGCTGCTGAAATGCGCCGCCTCGCGCCGGAACCGGCGCTGGGCATCGACGCGGGACGCCCCACCAAGCGCGACCGTCGCCTCATCGACCAGATGCGGGGAAAAACCTGATGAAGCGGGACACCTCCAGCGGCCTGGTCTATTCCACCGAGTCCGGGCGCATGTGCCCCCAATGCCGCCGGCCGGTTGCGCAATGCCAGTGCAAGGCGGCGCTTCGCGCAGCCCCGGTGGGCGATGGCGTGGCGCGGGTTTCCCGCGAGACCAAAGGCCGCGGCGGCAAGAGCGTGACGCTGGTACGCGGACTGGCGCTGGCGCCCGATGCCTTGAATGCATTGGGCAAGCAACTTCGGAACGCCTGCGGTTCGGGCGGCACCGTCAAGGATGGCGTGATCGAGGTGCAGGGCGACCACTGCGACCGCATCGTCGACGCGCTCACGAAACAAGGGCATCGCGCCAAGCGCGCCGGTGGCTGAACGGAATCAGGACAGGCAGATGGATACTTCGGTGACCGACGTGGCGAGCTGGCACGCTCATGTGTACTTCGACGCGACAAGCCGCGACACCGCGTTCGCGCTGCGCGAACGGATCGTCACGACCTTTGCGGGCAAGATGGAAATGGGGCGCTTTCATGAGCGCCCCGTGGGTCCGCATCCGCAATGGAGCTATCAGATTGCGTTTGCGCCGGAACACCTGGCCGACATCGCAACCTGGCTCGCGCTGAACCACGAGGCGCTGGATGTGTTCTTGCATCCCAACACCGGCAATTCGCTGCGCGACCACCGCGACTGCGCCATGTGGATCGGGCGCAGCCACGTGTTGAACCTGGCTGCGCTGGGCGGTTGAAGGCCTACAGCGCCCGGCCCACGATCAACGAATCGATCGCCATCTGCGCGTCGTCGCTCTTGCCTTCGTACGGCACGCGGCTCAGCACATAACGCATGGCGTTCAGCCGGGCGCGCTTCTTGCAGTCGGACTTGACCACGATCCAGGGCGCGTCGGCGGTGTCGGTGTGGGCAAACATGGTTTCCTTGGCGCGCGTGTAGTCGTCCCACTTGTCCAGCGACGCCAGGTCCACCGGGCTGAGCTTCCATTGCTTGAGCGGATGCACCTTGCGCTGCTGAAAGCGGCGGCGCTGCTCTTCCTGGCTGACCGAGAACCAGAGCTTGATCAGCGTGATGCCACTGCTGACGAGGTGGCGCTCGAAATCGGGCGTCTGACGCAGAAACGCCAGGTACTCGTCCTGCGAGCAAAAGCCCATGACGCGCTCGACGCCGGCACGGTTGTACCAGGACCGATCAAACATGACGATCTCGCCGGCGGTCGGCAAGTGCTGCACGTAGCGCTGGAAGTACCACTGGCCCTTTTCGGTGTCCGACGGCTTTTCCAATGCGACCACGCGCGCCCCGCGCGGATTGAGGTGCTCCATCATGCGCTTGATGGTGCCGCCCTTGCCCGCCGCGTCGCGTCCCTCGAACAGGATCACGACCCGCTGGCCAGTGGCCTTGACCCACGCCTGCAGCTTCAGCAATTCGACTTGCAGCTGGTACTTCTGCTTTTCGTAATTGCGGCGCAGCATGCGGTGGCGGTACGGATAGACGCCTTCGCGCCACCCCCCGGCCAGCTCTTCGTCGGGATTGCGGCGCGCCCCCGGTACCTGCCTGTTGGCATCCATCAGCGCACGGTGCACCGCCTGTGCGTCGTCGGGCGAGAGCGCGTCGATGACGGTGCGCAAGGCCTCGCGCGCCTCGCCCGGTTCGCCGACGGTGTAGCGGCTGGCGATATCGGCCAGCACGGCTGCCGTCTCCTGCCGCGCCGCATCCTGCCGCGCCGCCACGC
>DALZRX010000720.1:0-1859 GCA_032015805.1 Achromobacter sp. | reverse complement strand
ACAGCAGGGCTTCAAGACGGCGCTGGACCGCACGGCGCTGGCCGAGCGCCAGCGGTTCGCCGGCACGGACGCGCAGCGCCTTGCCAGCCTGACGCGTGCCACCAAGCAGAAATTGCCCATCGTCATGGTGACGCGCGGCGGCTACGGTCTGGGCCGGCTGCTGCACGCGATTGACTGGAAAGCCATGGCGGACAGCGGCAAGCGCTTTGTCGGCATGAGCGATTTCACGGCATTCAACCTGGCGCTGCTGGCGCAAACCGGCGCGGTCAGCTACACCGGCGCCACCGCCGTCCAGGATTTTGGGGGCAAGAAGGTCGACGACCTGACCGAAGCCCTGTTCGGCGAAATCATGCGAGGCGAGCTGGAGATCCTCAGCTTTGAAACGCAGGACGCCGACCCGGTCGACGCGCGCGGCATCCTGTGGGGCGGCAACCTCGCGATGGTGACCTCCCTGCTGGGCACGCCGTACACGCCGAAGGTGCGTGGCGGCATCCTGTTCCTGGAAGACGTCGCCGAGCATCCGTATCGCGTCGAGCGCATGCTGATCCAGTTGTGGCAGGCCGGCATCCTGGCCCGTCAAAAAGCAATCGTGCTTGGCCGCTTCACGGAATACAAGCTGGCGCCCCACGACAAGGGGTACGATCTGCACGAGGTTGTCGCCTGGCTGCGCAAGACGGTCAAGGTGCCGGTCATCACCGGCCTGCCATACGGTCACGTCGCCACCAAGGCCACCTTGCCGATTGGTCAGAAGGTCGGGATCGCAACCGAAAAGGGCTTGGCGCATCTGGTGCTGGACGAGCATCACCACTGACCCTGATGCGCAGGGCGGTGGGGTGGTAAGAATTGGGGTCGCAACGTCTTTGCTACACTAGCCGGTTTTCCCGCATGCGCCTTCGGGCGCCTTCAATCGTACATACACCGTGATATCCACTGCCAATCTCACCATCCAGTTCGGTCCCAAGCCCCTTTTCGAGAACGTCAGCGTCAAGTTCGGGGAAGGCAACCGGTACGGGCTGATCGGGGCCAATGGGTCCGGCAAGTCTACGTTCATGAAGATCATCGGCGGCGACCTCGAAGCCTCCGGCGGCAACGTCTCGCTTGAGCCGGGCGTGCGCCTGGGCAAGCTGCGCCAGGACCAGTTCGCCTTCGAAGACCTGCGCGTGCTGGATGTCGTGATGATGGGCCACACCGAGATGTGGGCCGCCATGTCCGAGCGCGACGCCATCTACGCCAATCCGGAAGCCACCGAAGACGACTACATGCGCGCGGCCGACCTGGAAGCCAAGTTCGCCGAGTACGACGGCTACACCGCCGAAGCCCGCGCGGGCGAACTGCTGCTGGGCCTGGAAATCGCCGTGGACCAGCACAACCTGCCCATGCGCGAAGTGGCGCCGGGCTGGAAGCTGCGCGTGCTGCTGGCGCAGGCGCTGTTCTCGAACCCCGACGTCCTGTTGCTGGACGAACCCACCAACAACCTGGATATCAACACCATCCGCTGGCTGGAAAACGTGCTCAACGGTTACCAGAGCACGATGATCATCATCAGCCATGACCGCCACTTCCTGAACCAGGTGTGCACGCACATGGCCGACGTGGACTACGGCGAGATCCGTATCTACGCCGGCAACTACGACGACTACATGCTGGCGTCCACCCAGGCCCGCGAGCGCCTGGTGTCCAACAACGCCAAGGCCAAGGAACGCGTCGCCGAATTGCAGGATTTCGTGCGCCGCTTCGCGGCCAACAAGTCCAAGTCGCGCCAGGCCACCTCGCGCCTGAAGCAGATCGACCGCATCAAGGCCGATCAGGTCGTGGTCAAGCCGTCGTCGCGCCAGAACCCGTACATCCGCTTCGAGCAG
>DALZRX010000719.1:0-1863 GCA_032015805.1 Achromobacter sp. | reverse complement strand
GTTCCGGGACGAGCGCCGCCCCCGCTTCGGCCTGATGCGCGGCCGTGAATTCACGATGAAGGACGCCTACTCCTTCGATCGCGACGAGGCCGGCGCCCAGCGCAGCTACGACACCATGTTCGACGCCTACATGCGCATCTTCGGCCGCCTCGGTCTGGAGTTCCGCGCGGTGGCGGCCGACACGGGCTCCATCGGCGGCACCCGCAGCCATGAATTCCAGGTGATCGCCGATACGGGCGAAGACCTGCTGGTCTACAACGCGGATTCCGACTACGCGGCCAACATCGAGCTGGCGGAAGCGCCCAGCCTGTACCCCACCCGCGCCGCGGCCGCCCAGGCCATGGAAGACGTCGCGACGCCAGGCGCCGCCAAGTGCGAGGACGTGGCCAAGCTGCTCGACATCCCGCTGGAGCGCACGATCAAGTCGATCGTCCTGGCCACCGATGGCGAAAAGGGCAAGGTCGACGTCTGGCTGCTGCTGCTGCGCGGCGACCACGAGCTGAACGAGATCAAGGCGGGCAAGCTGCCGGGCCTGTCGGGCTTCCGCTTTGCCACCGAAACGGAGATCGTCGAGTACTTTGGCTGCAAGCCCGGCTACCTGGGCCCGGTCAAGACCGCCAAGCCGGTCCACGTGATCGCCGACCGCACCGTCGCCAACATGGCCGATTTCGTCTGCGGCGCCAACCGCGAAGACTTCCACACCCAGGGCGTGAACTGGGGCCGCGACCTGCCCGAGCCCGAACTCGTGGCCGACCTGCGCAATGTCATTGCCGGCGACCCCTCCCCGGACGGCAAGGGCACGCTGTCGATCCAGCGTGGCATCGAAGTGGGCCACGTCTTCTACCTGGGCAAGAAGTACTCGGAAGCCCTGAAGGCCACGTTCCTGGACGAAACCGGCAAGCCGGCCGTCCTGGAGATGGGCTGCTATGGCATCGGCGTGACTCGGATCGTGGGCGCCGCCATCGAGCAGAATCACGACGCGCGCGGCATCATCTGGCCCCGCGCACTCGCGCCGTTCGAGGTTGTCATCTGCCCGGTGGGCTGGGGCAAAAGTGAAACGGTGCGTGACACCGCGCAAAAGCTCTATGAATCCCTGCTGGCGCGCGGCGTGGATGTGATCCTTGATGACCGCGATGCCCGCCCCGGCGTCATGTTTGCCGAGTGGGAACTGATCGGTGCGCCGCTGCGTGTAACAGTTGGAGAACGCGGCCTGAACGATGGTGTGGTGGAATTGCAGGCCCGTCGGGAAACCGAAGCGGCCAAGATTCCGGTAGAGTCCGCGCTTGAAGCCGTGCTGACGAAGCTCGACACGCTTTAACCTTATAGTAACTACGGACTTACCGCGTCCCGACCCGCACCATCATTATTTGAGTATCGTGACCGATCAGAAGTCCGCCGAATCCACCCTGCAGGTCCGCGTCTACTACGAAGACACGGACGCCGGCGGGGTGGTTTTCTACGCCAACTACTTGAAATTCCTGGAGCGGGCCCGCACCGAGTGGCTACGCGACCTGGGCGTCAACCAGTCCGGACTGGCCGCCAGCGAGCAACGGCTGTTCGTTGTCCGCGCGCTGGACATGTCCTACCGCAAACCGGCCAGACTGGACGATTTGCTTACCATACGCAGCCAAGTCACCAAACTGGGCCGCGCTTCGATACACTTCGCGCAGCGCGCGGAGCGCAACGGGGAACTGCTTGCCGAAGGCAACATCCAAGTCTGTTGCGTCGATGCCGTTCACATGCGGCCGGCGGAATTGCCGGCCGACATTCGCGCAAAACTGAAATTCATTCAGGAATAACCATGCAAGTCACCAACGACATGTCGTTGCTTTCGTTGATTTCGCACGCCAGCGTGCCGGTCCA
>DALZRX010000718.1:0-1875 GCA_032015805.1 Achromobacter sp. | reverse complement strand
GCCGTGGGCCGCTCGGTGCGGGCGAATCTCGTCAGTTACGGCAGCCCGCAGGGCTTCGCGCCGCTACGCCAGCAGATCGCCGCGGTTTTGCAGAACGAGGGGGTGCCCGCGCATCCCGAGCTCAACCTGCTCACCACCAACGGCGTCACGCATGGGCTCGACCTGATCGCGCGCCACCTGGTCAAGCCGGGCGATACCGTTCTGGTCGAGGACCCGGCGTGGTTCGTGATCTTCGGCCGCCTTGCCGCCTTCGGCGCGCGCCTGATCGGCGTGCCGCGCGGGCCGGACGGCCCTGACCTTGCCCTGCTTGAGCAACTGGCCGCGCAGCACAAGCCCAAGCTCTTCATCATCAATGGCTCGGTTCACAATCCCACCGGCCACACGCTGTCCGCGGGCGCGGCCTACGGCATCCTGCGCATTGCCGAGCGCCATGACTTCATGGTGGTCGAGGACGACACCTACGGCGAACTGCATCCGGGCGGCGCCATCAAGCTCGCCGCGCTGGACCGGCTGAACCGGGTCATTTTCGTGGGCGGGTATTCGAAGATGCTGGCGGCCAGCCTGCGTGTCGGCTATGTGGCGGCAAATCCCGAGCTGCTGCAAAAACTCGCCGACCTGAAGATGCTGGCTGGCCTGACCTCACCCGAACTGGGCGAACGCGTCGTGCATCGGGTGCTCATGGAAGGGCAGTACCGGCGCCATATCGAGCGCGTGCGGCAACGGGTCGACGACGCGCGCCAGCGATGCATGAAGGGGTTGCTGAAATTGGGCCTGACGGTTCCCCACGAGCCGCACGCGGGCATGTTCGTCTGGGCCGATTGCGGCAGGGATTCCGAGGTGCTGGCCCGCGCGGCCGCGGACCGCGGCATGCTGCTCGCGCCCGGCACGCTGTTTTCGCCCACGCAGGCGCCGTCCACCATGCTGCGATTTTCGGTATCCATCGCCGACCACCGGGGAATCTGGGCGGAGCTCGAAAAACTCTTCGCGCAAAACGGGTCCTACAATCAATAATACCGAGCCACATCGCCCAGTCATCGAAGGAACCGTCATGTCCGCACCCATCAAGCCGCTTACCCAGAACTTTGCCGTCGCCCCGCAATTGGGTCCCGACGACATGGCCGACGTGGCCGCCGCCGGCTACAAGAGCGTCATCATCAACCGCCCTGATTTCGAGGGTGGCCCCGACCAGCCCACCGCCGCCGACGTGTCGCGCGCCGCAGCCGCCGCAGGCCTGCAGATCGAATACCAGCCGGTCGTGGGCAGCGCCATGACGGCCGCCGACGTCGCCCGCTTCGCGGAATTGCTGCGTACCCTGCCGGGCCCCGTCCTGGCATACTGCCGCACCGGCACCCGCTGCACCAACCTGTTTGCGGCTGCCCAGCAGTTGGGATAAACCCGGCCTTGACCCTCGTCAAGGCCGCCGGTTCGACTGATGTGGACCCGGCGGCTTTCCGGTAGCATAAAGATTCCTCTAAAACAGGAGCAGGCAAGATGTTCAAGAAGATCCTGATTCCCACCGACGGTTCCCCGCTCTCGGCCCAGGCCGCCAACGCAGGTATCTGCTTTGCGCGCTCGGTCGGCGCCGAAGTCGTCGCTCTCTACGTGACGCAGCCCTTCGCGGCCACCATCGGTTTTGACGGCATGGCCGCGGCCTATGCCATTACCGACGAAGACTACGAAAAAGCCTCCGCCGAACAAGCCGACAAATACCTCAAGCAGATCAGCGACCGCGCTGACACTGCAGGTGTCAAGGCCGACGCGCGCGCGGTGTCCAATTTCAATGTCGCCGACGGCATCGTTCAGGCCGCCACCGACGCCGGCTGCGACCTGATCTTCATCGGCAGCCACGGCCGCAGCGGCCTGTCGCGCCTGCTG
>DALZRX010000717.1:0-1877 GCA_032015805.1 Achromobacter sp. | reverse complement strand
ACCGCCCTGTTCCTGGCCGCGCCGGGCCAATGGCGCCAGCACGGCGACGCGCCGGCCAAGGTGGACTTCTGGCTGCGCAACCTGCGCGCGCTGTCCAGCGACCTGGCGCAGGCCGGCATTCCGCTGAAGCTGCTTACCGTGGATGACTGGCGGCAGGCACCGCGCGCGATGACCGCGTTCTGCCAGGAACATGAGATCGAACAGGTCCACGTCAATGCCGAATGGGGGGTCAACGAACGCCGCCGTGACGACGCCGTCGCGGCCGCGCTGGCGGACATTGGCGTCGAATGGACACTGCATCACGGCGCGACGCTGCTGCGCCCCGGCGCCGTGCTGACGGGCAAGGGCGATTGCTACCGCGTCTTCACACCGTATGCCCGCACTTGCCGCGAGCGCCTGCGCAGCGCGCCGGTCCGTCCCATCCCCGCGCCGCGCCCCCAGACCCCGCCGCGCTGGAAATCCGACCCGCTGCCGGAATCGTTCGAAGGATTTGCCCCGCCCGCCGAAGCGGTGCAAACACTCTGGCCGGCGGGTGAATCGGCCGCTGGCGACCGGCTCGCCGCCTTTACCGACGACGCGATCTACGCATACAAGGACGAGCGCGATTTCCCGTCGCTGCCCGCAACGAGCTGCCTGTCCCCTTACCTGGCCGCCGGCGTCCTGTCGCCCGGCCAGGCGCTGCGCGCGGCGCTGGCCGCCAACCAGGGCGAAATCGACAGCGGCAAGGCTGGCGTAGCCACCTGGATCAACGAATTGCTGTGGCGCGAGTTCTACCAGCACTTGCTGGCCGCCTACCCGTCCCTCTCGATGCATCAGCCCATGAAGCCGGAAACCGCCGCCGTGCCCTGGCGCGACGCGCCGGACGACCTGGCGGCCTGGCAGCAGGGCAAGACCGGCATCCCCATCGTGGATGCCGCCATGCGCCAGATGCAGGCGCTGGGCTGGATGCACAACCGGCTGCGCATGGTGACGGCCATGTTCCTTTCCAAGAACCTGCTCATCGATTGGCGCCTGGGCGAGGCCTGGTTCATGGCGCAGCTCGTGGACGGCGACCTTGCCGCCAACAACGGGGGCTGGCAATGGAGCGCCTCCACGGGAGCCGACGCGGTGCCCTATTTCCGCGTCTTCAATCCCTTGTCGCAATCTCGCAGGTTCGATCCGCGGGGCGTGTTCCTGCGGGAATGGCTGCCCGAACTGGCGCATCTGGACGATAAGGCGATCCACGATCCGAATCCCATGGAGCGTGCCGCCGCGGGCTATCCGGAGCCGATCGTGGATCTGGCGCAAAGCCGGTTGCGGGCGCTGGAAGCCTTCGGCAACCTGCCTTCCGCATAGGCGCGTCGAACCTATGGGGGCGTTGACGTACATCAACGCCGCCACTGCGCCTGTCCCCGATGATGCCCTCGCCCATCACAGGACGAGCGAAGCATGCGGAACAATCAGCCGGTACACGACACGGAATACGTTTTACGGGACGAGCAGTACCTGATCTCCCGCACCGATTCGCGCGGCAGGATCATCTACGCGAATCCGGCGTTTGTCGAAGCAAGCGGCTTTTCCCGCGAGGAGCTGGTCGGCGCGCCGCACAACATCGTGCGCCATCCCGACATGCCGCGGGCCGCATTCGAAGACCTGTGGCTCACCATCCAGCGCGGCGAGTCGTGGACGGGCATGGTCAAAAACCGCCGCAAGGACGGCGGTTTCTACTGGGTGCTCGCCAACGTCACGCCCATCATGGAACGCGGCGTGACGGTCTGCTATGCATCGGTGCGCGTCAAGCCCACACGGGCCCAGATCGACGCCGCGCAGGCGGCCTACGACAGCCTGCGGATCGCAACGCCGCCGGGCATCCGGCTGCACGGCGGCCAGGTGCAGCC
>DALZRX010000716.1:769-1887 GCA_032015805.1 Achromobacter sp. | reverse complement strand
GTCCACCGTGCGGTGTACGTCATGCGTGAAGTCTCGCGGATTCCAGGCATGCAACTGCCACCGGCCCTGGGCATGCGCCCGGCCGGTGACGCCGAGGTCGCGCACCACCCCGAACATTTCGGGAAATAGCGTAACGACGTCGATACGCATCAAAAATCCGCGGGCCAGTCGCTGTCGATGCGGCGCGCGGCCAGATCGACGGCATGGATATGCGCGCGTACGAACGGAACAAGCATTTCGGCGGGTCGGCCTTTGGCGTCCAGGACGGGGTTGGCGCTTTCGCCCTCCACCTTCTGGAGCTGGACCTTCAACACGGCATGCGCGCCGTTGTCGAGGACCTCGCTTACCACGCCTATCAGCGTGGGTTCGCCGTTGGCGCTGGAGTACAGCGCGCAACCGATGAGATCGACCCAGTAGTATTCGTCTTCCTCGGGCGCGGGGAACGAACCGCGCGGCGCCTGCACGGACTGTCCGCGCAGTGCCTCGGCCTGATCGCGATCCGTGATGCCCTGCAGTTGCGCCACCACGGTGGACCCCTGCGAACGGGCTTGCAAGATCTTGAATGCGACAGGTGCAGACGCGACAGCGCCCCGCGCCAATTCAGGCACAGGGCGAGTCAACCACCATTGAGAAGCTGAGAGCAGCACTTCGGCGTTGGCCGAATGCGGCTGCACTTTAACCCAGCCTTTCACACCGTAGGCTGCAGTTATGCGGCCAAGCTCGACCAAATCCGTAGGCGCCGCGTTAGAGGTTGCGGCATCAGGCATTTATCGTGCTCTTTATCAGGCTTTTGATAGCTACGAAGCAGCTAGGAATGGCAGATTTCGAGCGCGTAGTTTTCAGCGTGGAAAACCAGCAGCTCGAAGCATCAGCTAAGGATATGCGACGCGGGCAATCAGGCCGCGGCGGAAACCTTGGCCGAGTATTCCTTGACCAGACGCTCGACGGCGGGCGACAGTTGCGCGCCGGTGCCGGTCCAGTACTGCACGCGATCCAGCGCAATGCGCAGGTTTTCCGTGCCTTCGCTACCCACGGGGTTGTAAAAACCCACGCGCTCGATAAAGCGGCCGTCGCGACGGTTACGCGAATCGGTGGCCACCAGGTTGTAGAACGGACGC
>DALZRX010000716.1:0-759 GCA_032015805.1 Achromobacter sp. | reverse complement strand
CACCACCATAGGTAATCCCTTGAATTAGTTGTGAAAAACGGGAAATTCTAGCACCTAAAGGAGCCTGCTGGCAAATGCAGGTGCTGAAATCTGCGGTGCGGCGCAATTTGTGTCTTAAAACACCACATCCGGGTATTCTACAAGTTCGAGCCCAGCCGTGCTGCGGCTCGCGGTTGCGCCGCAGCGCCTATGCCCGAAGCCAGCCTTGTTGTATTGCGTTTAAGTATTTGGTGCGTCTGAAGAGCAATCTGATTGGAGAGATCGGATTCATGTCGACCCGCGCAAGACGCTACGCCCCGCCCAAGCGGGCTGCCCCGCAACGACAGATTTCCCCCCTCACCCCGCCCTCCCTGCCCGGCGCCCGGATGATCCGGACTACGCGACGGCGCCGCCGCATTCCTCGCTTTTTCCCCACGAACTACCCTTAACTGGAGTGTGCACACCATGAAGAATCGAAAATCTGTCTTGGCTCCCGTCGCGCGCCTGGCAATGGCTGGATTGCTGGCGGGAACCCTGGCGATGCCGATGGCGGCGTCCGCCCGCGTCATCGGCGCGGCGCTGACGACGGCGTCCGGTCAGGTGACGGCGGTGGATCAGGCGAGCCGGACGGTTACGCTGCGCGGCGCCGATGGCAATACCGTGGAGATCGTTGCCGGCCCGGACATCCGCAATTTCAACCAGATAAAGCCGGGCGACACCTTGACGTTGGACTACTACGAGTCGGTGGCGGTGGACGTGCGCCCCGCTGGCTCCGGCGCG
>DALZRX010000715.1:0-1900 GCA_032015805.1 Achromobacter sp. | reverse complement strand
GCCGTTGCGGCCACCGGCGCCATCACGGGCGTGGAACCCGTTGCCGATTCCGGTTCCGGCGTGGGCGCTGCGGGCGCGCCTTGCGAGGCCAGGCGCCGGATCTCTTCAGTCTGGATGGCTTCCACGACCACCTCTCCGCTACCCGGACCGATGATGCCCAGCTTGTAGGCCGCGACGTAGGACAGATCCATGATGCGGTCGCTGTGGAAGGGGCCGCGGTCGTTCACCCGCACGATGATCGTCTTGCCGTTGACCAGGCTGGTCACCCGCGCGTAGCTGGGAATCGGCAGCGTCGTGTGCGCGGCCGTCATGGCGTACATGTCGTAGGTCTCGCCGATCGACGTGGAATTGCCGTGGAACTTCTTGCCGTACCACGAGGCGATGCCGCGCTTCTTGTAAGCCTGGCCGCTGGTGTCCGGCACGTAGCGCTGGCCGAACACGACGTAGGGCCGATTCGCGCCGCTGGCGTAGGGCTCCAGCTTGGGCACGGCGTCGGGGATCTGGTCCAGGTTCGATGGCGGGTTGGCGTCGGGCCCGTCGTCCTTGTAGTAGCCGCCCTTCTTGCGTCCGCCGCTGGTGGAGCAGCCTGCCACGGCGATCGCCAGCAGCAGCACGAAGATGAGATGTAGGGGGCGGGAAAGCGTCATGCGGTTTCGTCGGGCAGTTGGGTGCGGTGGCGCACCAGCAGCGGGTCGTGGTCGGCAAAGCGCAGCGCCAGTTGCTCCACGACATACACCGAGCGGTGCTGGCCGCCGGTGCAACCGATGGCCACGGTCAGGTAATTGCGGGTGTCCTGCGTGTACAGCGGCAGCCAGCGCTTCAGGAAGCCCGCGATGTCGTCGATCATCAGCCCCACCTGCTCATACCCGGCGAGCCACGTGGCCACCGGTTCGTCGCGACCCGTCAGCGGGCGCAGGTTGCGGTCGTAATGGGGATTGGGCAGGCAGCGCACGTCGAACACCAGGTCCGCATCGCCCGGCACGCCGCGCTTGTACGCAAAGGATTCGAACGTCAGCACCAGCGGCGCGCGGTCGGCCTTGATCAGGTCGCGGATCCATGCGCGAAGCTGGCCCGGCGTCAGGTCCGAGGTGTCGATGACGTGTTCCTGCTCGCGCAGCGGCGCCAGCAGCTCTCTTTCCAGGGCAATGCACTCGGTCAGCGAAGGCGCCGTGCCGCCGCGCTGCAGCCGGTCGGTCAGCGGATGGCGGCGGCGCGATTCGGAATAACGCTGCACCAGCGTGGCCGTGTTGGCATCCAGGAACACGACGCGCAGGCTGGTGCCCATGGCGCGTAGCGCGGTGACCACGTCGGGCAGCTCGGCAAGCTCACCCGGCGAGCGCACGTCGATGGCGACGGCGACGCGTTCCATGCCGTCATCGCGCGCCTGGGCAATGAACTCGGTCAGGAAGCGGACGGGAAGGTTGTCGACACAGGTGTAGCTCGCGTCCTCGAGCATGCGCAACGCGACGGACTTGCCGGAACCGGAAATGCCGGTGACGAGGACGACTTTCAACATGGACATGATTGTGGCACGCTTTTCCAGGACGATGCCGGCGGGATAGCATCTGATATGGCCATAAACTCAGGATCTGCGCCTGTTCGCTGCTGCACGTCCTGACGTAAGCTCGGGGAAAAGACTCCGCAGTTCCATCGCAGTTCCATCGCAGTTCCACTTTACGCGCCCCGCCGTCACGATTCGGGGTTTGGAATTTGACCTAGATGTTAGCCCTCATTTCCCCTTGTAGTGTTTCACTGCCGCGGTTTTGGGCGTTGCGCACGGCGCTGGCCGCCGCGGTTGTTGTCTTTATGTCGACGCCGGCGATGGCGCAGCCGGGCGCCCAGCCGACCTTGCAGCCGGACACCATGGCGGCGCGCGTCGCGGCCTGTACGGCCTGTCACG
>DALZRX010000714.1:0-1905 GCA_032015805.1 Achromobacter sp. | reverse complement strand
CCGCCCGCCGGCCCGCAGGCGCCCGCCGAGCCCGCCGCAACGGCGGAAACGAGCACGCCCGGCAACCCGGGCAATCCCGGCAACGGCCCGGCCTGAACCCGATTCACCGAACCCCGCATCATGTCGATCATTGAATTCACGCTCGCCGAAGGCAGCCCCTATATTGAAATCAACCAGCTCCTGAAGGCGACCGGCGTCTGCGACAGCGGCGGCGCGGGCAAGATGCTGGTGGCCGATGGCCAGGTCAGCGTCGGCGGCGTGATCGAAACGCGCAAGACGGCCAAGATCCGAGATGGCCAGATCGTGACCTGTGGCGGCGTGCGCATCGTGGTTCGTGCCTTTGCCGGCCCGAGCGACGACGCCGGCGAAAACGCCTGATCTGCTGTTGACCCCCAATTCGCTGCGAGCCGCCATGAAACTCAAGATGTCCCAAAACTCCATCTTCGCCGTGCTGCTGCGTTCGCCGTGGTGGATGAGCGCCGGCGTGGCCGTGCTGCTCAGCGCCGGCGGCTTTGCCGCCTTGCCGCTGGAGTACGCGGCGATGGGCGTCTTTGCCGCGGTGCCGTTCGCGGTGATCTCCATCATGGCGGCGTACAAGCAACTGCGGGCCCCCTCCGGCACACGGGTGCAGGCGGTGACCGACGCGGTGGCCGCCATGACGTGGGCAGACTTTTCACGCACGGTCGAAGCGGGCTTTCGCCGCGATGGCTGCGAGGTCGAGCGCCTGCCGACGCCCGGCGCGGACTTCGCGCTGAGCAAGGACGGCCACGTGGCCATCGTCAGCGCCAAGCGCTGGAAGGCCGCCAGGAATGGCGTGGAGCCGCTGCGGGAACTGCAGGCCGTGCGCGAGAAACGCGGCGCCCGCGAAGCCATCTATATCGCACTGGGCGACGTGTCGGACAATGCCTTGCAATATGCCAAGGCGCAGGGCGTGTCGCTCATGACCGCCCCGGAACTCACCAAGCTGCTGCGCGACCTGAAGGTCTGACGCCTTTCGGCCCGCTCAGCTCACCATCACCGAACTGGCGGCGATCACGCGCCAGTCGCCTGAGTCCGGCTCGGACGCCCAGGTCCGCATGAAGCGGAACGTGCCGTTGGCCGGCACGCCGTTGTAGCTGCCTGAAATGCGCGCCAGCACCGAGACCACCGCGCAACCGCCGCGAGGCAGGATGCACTGCTCTGACAATTCCAGGGCGTGAATCTTGAGCAAACCGCTGAGGTGCGCGTCCAGATCGTCTTGACGCGTGACCGTCCAGCCCATGTGATTGACGAACAGCAGGTCCGGGTCAAGCAGCAGCTCGAGCGCTGCAATGTCCGAGGACAGCATGGCCTGGCGCAGCCGTTCCTCGGCGTCCTGTATGTCAGCGGTGAACGAAGCGTGCATGGCAGAGATTCCCGAAGTATCTTGGGTTCAAAAGACGCCCGCATTCTATTCGGTCATGAGGCGTCTTGCCTTGTTGCCATTGTCCGGAGCGCCGCGTCCGCGCCTGCGCTTAAATGCCCAGTCGCCCACCTTGCGGGCAAACCAGAACATAAGCGTTTCTTCGATGACCTATCGTATTCTTGCCGACCTGGTGCTCCTCGTGCATGGGCTCTTTGTGGCATTTGTCGTGCTTGGCGGCCTGCTGGCGCTGTGGAAACCGCGCATCGCGTACTGGCACCTGCCGGCGCTGGCATGGGGCGCTCTCGTGATCGGCATGGGGTGGATCTGCCCCCTGACCCCGCTGGAAGTGTGGCTGCGCGAACGCGCTGGTCAGGACGGCTATGCGGGCGGCTTCATCGAGCACTACGTGGTGGGCATCATCTACCCGGAGGGCATCACCCGGACCACGCAGATGGTGCTGGCGGCGGTGCTCATCGTGGGCAACATTGTTGTCTACACCTTGTGGGCGCGCCGCCGGGCCG
>DALZRX010000713.1:0-1911 GCA_032015805.1 Achromobacter sp. | reverse complement strand
GTGGAACGCAGCGCGGGCCGCGTCAGCGCCCTGATCACGGAGCGCGGCCGCGTCGCCGCCCAGGCGGTACTTGTCGCAGCCGGCGCCTGGTCCCGGCTGTTCTGCGGCAACCTGGGCGCCGACTTTCCGCAATTGAAGGTCCGCGGATCCGTGCTGCGCACGACGCCGCTGGACACGGGACCCCTGGCCGCCATCAATGGCAAGGACTTCACCTGCCGCAAGCGCGCCGACGGCGGGTACTCGGTATCGCAGTTCGGCGCATCGATGGCCGACGTCGTGCCAGACACCTTCCGCCTCATGCCGCATTTCTTCAGCGCATGGCGGGCCAACAGCAGCTTCGTGCGCCTGCGTTTCGGCAAGCGCTTCTTTGAGGAACTGCGGATCCCGAACCATTTCCCGGCCGACCGCGAATCGCCTTTTGAACGCCATCGCGTGCTGGATCCGTCGCCGTCCCAACGTGGCGTGGCGCAAGCCTGGCGCAGGCTGGTCCAGGCCTTTCCCGGCTTCCGCGAGGCCCGCATCGCGCAGGCGTGGGCCGGCTACATCGACGTCACGCCGGATGCGATGCCCGTGATGGACGCCGTGCCCGGCCTGCCGGGGCTCTACCTTGCCTCCGGTTTTTCGGGCCACGGTTTTGGCATCGGGCCGGCAGCGGGCGAGGTCATGGCGCAGCTCATCCAGGGCCAGACGCCAGCCATCGACCTGCATCCGTTCCGCTATGGCCGCTACGGCACGTGACGGCCTCGCGCTTTCAAACATTCAAACAACCACAGGGGAGTTCTTTCATGGATAGCCACAGCGTCGATCTGCATCGCCGCGCCACCGTCGTCGACGGCCTGGTTTTCTTCAGCGACGGCAGCACCCGCGACATGCTGGCCGGCGGCGTCAGCGCCATCAACGTCACGGTCAGCGACATGGGCGCGGACTTCGAACAGGCGCTGCGCGACTGCATGGCCTGGCGCCAACGCTGCGCCGCGCCGGACTCGCCCTGGCTGCTGGTGGAAACGGCCGATGACATCGCGCGCGCCAAGCAGACCGGCAAGCTGGGACTCATCATGGGTTGGCAGAACGGCAAACCCTTGGGTGACCAGATCGACCGCGTGGCCCTGTTCCATGAATTGGGCATGCGCGTCATCCAGCTCACCTACAACGAAGCCAATCTGCTGGGCGACGGCTGCCTGGAAAAACGCAACGCCGGCCTGAGCGACCTGGGCGTGAAGATGGTTGGCGAGATGAATCGCGTCGGCATCGCCATCGACCTCAGCCACTGCGCGCCGCAGACCTGCCTGGACGCCGCCCGTCACAGCGCCAAGCCCGTGCTGCTGACCCACGCAAACGCCAACGCGGTGATCACCCGTCCGCGCAACAAGTCGGACGACGTCATCAAGGCGGTCGCCGCGACCGGCGGCGTGGTCGGATGCAGCATCCATGCCTACCTGAGCTGGCGCGGCGATCCGCGCCAGCAGCCGCTGTTGTCGGATTTCGTCGCCAACGTGAAATACATCGGCGAACTGGTGGGCTATGAACACGTGGGCATCGGCACCGACTTTCCGTCGGTCGACACGTACGAGGCCGTGCGCCATGTGATGGTGATGTCGCGCACCAAGTACGCCAAATCCGGCGGCGACTTTTCCGATGCCTTTGGTGATGTGATGGAAGCGCGCTATCCCGTCGAAACGCCGACGCCGGCGCAATTCCCCGCGTTCACCCATGCGCTGCATCAGGCCGGGCTGACGGACAGCCAGATCCTCGGCGTGCTCGGCGGAAACTTCCAGCGTGCGTTCGCGCAGGCCTGGGCCACCGCCTGAATCGAATGGAAAACATCATGACCCTGCCCCTGCACCGTTACCTGACCGCCGCATTGGCCTGCGCGGCCCGCACGCCGCGCGCCCTCGCGCTTGCCGGCGCCGC
>DALZRX010000712.1:0-1912 GCA_032015805.1 Achromobacter sp. | reverse complement strand
CCGCCCCCCCCCTCGCCCGCCGCCCGGCGCCGCGCCGTAATATATGGTCCATGCACTTCGACCTAGCCGACCTCCGCCTGTTCATCCACATCGCCGAATCCCCCAGCCTGACGCAGGCGGCCAAGCGGGCGCATCTGTCCCTGGCCGCGGTCAGCGTGCGGATCAAGGCGCTGGAAAACCAGCTCAATACACGCCTCCTGTACCGCGACAGCCGCGGCGTCGAGATCACCCCTGCCGGGCAGAAGCTGCTGCAGCACGCGCGCGTCATCATGCGGCAGGTGGATCACCTGAAGCATGACTTCCAGGAACAGTCCGATGGAGACGCCGGCCACATCCGGATCTTCGCCAACACCACGGCCGTGACCGAATTCATGCCGGACATCCTGGCGCAATTCCTGTCGGGCCATCCCGGCGTCACGGTGGACTTGCAGGAGCGCCTGACGCGCGACATCGTGCGCGGCGTGCTGGACGGCACCACGGACCTGGGCATCGTCGCCGGGCCGGTGGATGCGCCTGAATTGCAGACCATCCACTTCAGCACGGACCGCCTCGTGCTGGTGGTGCCCAATGGCCATCCGCTGCAGGACCAGGACAAGGTCAAGCTGGCGGACGCCGTGCGCTACCCGTTCATCACCATGCACGAAGGTTCCACGCTGGTGGCCTTCCTGCGCGACCAGCTCGAGCGCGTCGGCCAACGCCTGCCGCAGCGCATCCAGCTCTACAGCTTCGACTCGATCTGCCGCATGGTGCAGGCAGGCGTGGGTATCGGCGTCATCCCCGACTCGGCCGCGCGCCGATACGGCTCGGACACCAAGCTGCGCGTGGTCGAACTGGACGAGCCCTGGGTGGTGCGCGAGCGCAAGCTGCTGGTGCGCGACATCGACGCCCTGCCCGGCTGCGCACGCGAACTCATCCAACAGATCCAGTCGCCGCCCGCAGCCTGAGCGCCCGCCGCCTCATTTGCCCGTGAAGGCAGGCGGCCGCTTTTCCGCAAAGGCGCGCATGCCCTCGAGGTAGTCGTCGGTGTATCCCAGTTCGCGCTGCAAGCCGCACTCCAGATCGAACTGCTGCGCCAGCGTGTTGCCGCTGGACGCCTGCAACGCAGCCTTGGTCGCCGCGTAGGCGCGCGTGGGGCCTGCGGCCAGCGTGTCCGTCACCTGACCAAGGGTGTCCGCCAGCGCCGCATCCGGCACGACCCGCCAGATAAGGCCCCAGGATTCCGCCTGCGCCGCCGACACCGATTCCCCGAAGAGTGCCGCTCCCATCGCGCGCGCCGAACCGACCAGGCGCGGCAGGAACCACGTCCCGCCCGCATCCGGCAGCAGCCCGATCTTGCTGAACGCCTGCACGAAGCGCGCCGATTCCACCGCAAACACGACATCGCAGGCCAGCACCAGGCTGGCGCCCGCGCCGGCCGCCACGCCGTTCATGACGCACACCACCGGCACGGGCAAGGCGCGCAGGCGATTGATGAGGGGCCGATAGCACTTCTCCAGCATCAGGCTCAGGTCGCGGCGCGAGCCGTCCTCGGCCGGTTTGCGTTCGCCCAGGTCCTGGCCGGCGCAAAAGCCGCGGCCCGCGCCCGTGATCACGAGCCCGCGCAAGCCTTCGTGGCCTTCCAGGATGTCCAGCGCGCGCGCAATCTCGGCGTGCATCACCTCGGTGAAGCTGTTCATGCGCTCGGGCCGGTTCAGCGTGATGACGCCAACGCCCCGCTCCAACGTGAATCGGATCTGCGTGAATGCCGGTGCGTGGGCGCTCATGCCAACTCCTCCAGGACAGCCAGTTGCTCGGCGGTATCGCCCATCAATTGATCCACGACGGTCAGCCGCTTGAAGTAGTCGCCGACCTCCAGTTCGTCCGTCATGCCCATGCCGCCATGCAGTTGCACGGCCATCTGCGCCACCAGCCG
>DALZRX010000711.1:0-1917 GCA_032015805.1 Achromobacter sp. | reverse complement strand
GCTCTTCGCGTGCACGGTCGCCGGAATCGGCCCGGTCACGCGCTACCGGTTTGCGGGCGTCGCCCTTGGCGCGCGAAAAGAAGGACCGGCCGTCGCGACCTTCCGAGGCGGCGCCGAAGGAGCCGGCCGGACGGGAACGCGGGGATTGGGGTTTAGTCATGGTGTATTCCAGTGGGGCGGAGACGTTCCGCCCGATAAAAACTTTTCAGACCGCTCAGGCGGCGGGCGACCAGGAGAAAAGACGCATGGGGTCGCCCTGGACGGCCACGCGGTGATCGTTTGTCAGGGTAACCCGGCCTTCGGCGAGCCAGCGCACGGCGGCTGGGAAAGCCTGGTGTTCGACAGCCAGCACGCGTTCGGCCAGCATTTCGGGCGTATCGCCGGCCAGGACCGGTACGCAGCCTTGAGCAATGATGGGGCCGTGATCGAGGACTGGGGTGACGAAATGCACCGTGCAGCCGTGCACGCGCACGCCCGTCGCCAATGCCTGCGCATGGGTGTGCAACCCGGGAAACGCCGGCAGCAACGACGGATGGATATTGACCAAGCGTCCGGCGTAATGGTTGACGAAGCCGGGCGTGAGCACCCGCATGAAGCCCGCCAGGATCACATAATCGGGCTCATAGCGGTCGATTTCCGCGGCCAGCGCCGCATCGAAGGCTTCGCGACTGGCGTAATCCTTGTGATAAAGGGCCGCCGTGGGGATACCCTGCGCGGCAGCCCAGTCGAGGCCAGCGGCATCCGGACGGCTGGCGATGACGGCAGCGATTTCCGCCGGCCAGTTCTCGTCGCGGCAGGCCTCGGCCAGCGCCTGCATGTTGCTCCCCCGTCCCGAAATCAGGATGACGAGGCGGCGCTTGATAGAAGATATTTCCGGCAAGATGAACAATTCCAAGGGAAATCGGGTGGGTCCGCCGCCGAAAAATCAGACGCAATCAGACGCCGCGCAAGCGCCTGCGCGCACCGCGCGGGCGGGATACGAACAAACCCGTAATCCAAAATTGTAAACTCTCGCTCGTGAAACCATCGCTGCGTATCTACCGATCCCTGCCCCCGCCCGACCGGCGCGCCCCTTGCGCGCTGACGATCGGCAATTTCGACGGCGTCCATCGCGGCCACCAGGCCATGCTTGCCCGCGTCTGCCAGGTGGCCCGCGAACGCGGGCTGACGCCCGCCGTGATGACGTTCGAGCCGCATCCGCGGGAGTATTTCGCCACGCTGAACCAGCGCCCCGAACTGGCGCCAACCCGCATTTCCGGGCTGCGCGACAAGCTGGCTGCGCTGGCGCGCTACGGCATTTCGCAGGTCGTGGTGGAACGGTTCAATGCCCGGCTGGCCGAGATGTCGGCCAACGCCTTCATCGAACAGCTGCTGGTGCAGGGGTTGCAGGCCAAATGGCTGCTCGTGGGCGAGGATTTCCGCTTCGGCCACAAGCGCAGCGGCGATATCGACCTGCTGCGCGAAGCCGGCATGCTGCACGGCTTCGAGGTCCAGACGCTGGCGGACGTGACGGACCGGCAGGGCCACCGCATCTCCAGCTCCGAGGTGCGCACCGCGCTGGCGGTGGGCGACCTGGAGCGCGCCCGGCACCTGCTGGGTCACCCTTTCCATATCAGCGGTCACGTCATTCACGGCCAGAAGCTGGGCCGCACGCTGGGATTTCCCACGATGAACCTGCGCGTGGCCGAAAGATGCGCCGCGCGTTCGGGCATCTATGTGGTGCAAGTGCACGGGCTGGCTGATCGCGCCTTGCCGGCCGTCGCCAGCCTGGGCGTGCGCCCGACGGTCGAGGACCGCGGCCGCGTGCTGCTTGAGTCACACTTGCTCGGCGAGTCCGTCAATGCATACGGTAAACTCGTACGCGTCGAATTCCTGCAAAAGCTGCGGGACGAAGAAAAATTTCCTGATCTCCCTTCC